>JALSYJ010000306.1 GCA_027071965.1 Robiginitomaculum sp.
AAGCCTATAAAATAGCTGATATATTAGCTGAAAACGGTATTTGTGCTGCAATGTGGGCTGACTGGGGAGGCTTTAAGATGGAAGCCTATGACTCGGTTCGCGAAAATATTCCGATGATTGAGCGTGCGGCGGGCTGTGCTATTGTCCACTCGGACAGCGCAACAGGTATTCAGCGACTTTATCAGGAGGCCGCCAAGGCTCTGGCTGATGGCCGCAAGGCCGGGATCAATATCAGTGACGCAGATGCGTGGGCATGGCTTACCAGTAATCCGGCAAAGGCTATGGGCATTGCTGATAAGACCGGATCACTCGAAGCCGGCAAAAATGCTGATATTGTGCTGTGGAATGCCAACCCCTTTACAATTAGGGCGCGCCCTGAACAGGTGTTTATTGATGGCGCCTTATTGTACGATATAAACGATCCGTCTCTTAGGGCGGTGTCTGATTTTGAACTGGGACAGCCTGGTGAAGGAGATGTAAAATGAGTAAATTGTATTTTGCACTATTAGCAGCATTGTTATTTTCTTCGTCGGCAGCAATCGCCCAAGATTTTGCCATTGTTGGCGGCAAAACCATCACTAATCAGGATAACAACATTATCGAGGATGGTCTTGTTATTATTCAGGACGGGAAAATTACCTCGGTTGGATCACAGTCCAAGACTGATATTCCTGCCGGTATAAGCGTCATTGACGCCAAAGGAAAATGGGTAACACCTGGTATTTTTACCCCATTTTCAAGAGTGGGACTGGTGGAAATTTCTTTGGAAAAATCCACCAATGACACCCGCGCCAAGGACTCACCGTTTTCCGCCGCCTTGCAAGCTTTTGACGGATTTAATCCAAAATCTGAAAATATCGCCATTACCCGCATTGAAGGCGTTACCCGCATGGCAGTTTTGCCCGCAGCCAGCAGTACAATTTTTGCCGGTAGCGGTGCTTTGGCAGATACCTCGGGCAGCTTCTCCTCAATAAGCCGTACTCCGGCCTTTATGTATGTACAAATGGGTGAGGCCGGAGCTTCTATTGCTGGCGGATCACGTTCTGCTGCGTGGACATGGCTGCGTCAGGCACTTGGCGAGGCTAAAGCATGGCGCCGGGGACGGGAACCTGCAGAGCCTTTGCTTCCTGCTGCTGATGCATTGGTCATACAAGATGCCATGGCTGATGATCTGCCGTTTCTGATTGCCGTGGAAAGAGCCTCTGATTTAATGACCTTGATTGCATTAAAATCCGAGTTTCGCGATTTGAATGTGGCTGCTGTAGGTGCCAGTGAAGGCTGGATGGTTGCCAGTGAACTGGCCAAAGCTGATATTCCGGTAATACTGGACCCTCACAGAAACCTGCCACAGGGGTTTCAAAGTCTTGGTGCCACCATGTATAATGCAGTACGCTTGCAAAAGGCAGGGGTTCGCATTGCCATTGCCACTTTAAGTGATGAAGCATTTAACTCCCGTCTGGTGCTGCAACATGCGGGAAATACTCTGGCTACCGGAATGGACTGGAATGATGCATTTGCTGCGATTACCTCTGAGCCTGCTCGCATTTTTGGCAAGGACAAAATCTGGGGTAAGCTAAAGCCGGGCATGATCGGGGATGTGGTGATCTGGGATGGCGACCCGTTGGAATTAATGAGTTCACCTGACATGGTTTTCATTGCTGGCGAGAAACAGGACATGACATCAAGGCAAACCCGGCTTAGAGACCGTTATTTGAGTATTGGTGATGATAATCCCCTGCCCTATGGTTATCGTTAATCCAGTACAGACATTGACTTAAAGCTGGCTAAGCGTATGGTTCACCGGGTCTGGGCGATCTGCCTGACCTGATCAGTTGCGAGTAGCTATTTTATGTTTGATAAATTGGGCCTGGGGCCAAAGACCCTGCAGGCCGTTAAGGAAGCCGGATATACCGAGCCAACCCCGATTCAGGCCGGAGCTATCCCCAAAGTCCTGCAAAGACAAGATGTATTGGGTATCGCCCAAACTGGAACTGGTAAAACCGCATCATTCACCCTGCCAATGATCGATATTCTAGGTCAGGGCCGGGCCAAGGCCCGAATGCCAAGGTCCCTGATTATCGAGCCCACCCGCGAATTGGCGGCTCAGGTAGCAGAAAACTTTGAAAAATATGGTAAATATCATCGCTTGAGCATGGCTTTGCTTATTGGCGGTGTATCTTTTGGTGATCAGGATAAAAAACTGATGCAGGGCGTTGATGTGCTTATTGCAACTCCAGGGCGTTTGCTTGACCAGTTTGAGCGTGGTAAAATCCTGATGTCTGGTGTGCAATTGCTGGTGATAGATGAGGCGGATCGAATGCTTGATATGGGTTTTATCCCCGATATTGAGCGCATTTTCAAAATGACACCATTTACCCGGCAAACCCTGTTCTTTTCGGCAACCATGCCCCCAGAAATTCAGCGCATAGTTGATACCTTTTTGCATAACCCGGCCCGGATTGAGGTGGCAAGGCCTGCGTCTACTGCCAAAACCGTATCGCAATATCTTGTGTCTCTTCGCCAAAATGATCCTAAGCAAAAGCGGGCGAAATTACGTCAGGTTATGAAACAGGAATCCTTAAAAAATGCTATTTTGTTTTGCAACAGAAAACGTGACGTTGACATTGTTGCAAAATCTCTGGTTCGCCATGGGATAAATGCTGAACCCATTCACGGAGACCTTAGCCAGTCTGCAAGAACTGAAACTCTGGCCAGATTCAAGAATGGGGATGTGCAAATTCTGGTGGCAAGTGACGTAGCAGCTCGCGGACTTGATATACCGGATGTAAGTCATGTCCTTAATTTTGATGTGCCCCTTCATGCCGAGGACTATGTTCATCGAATTGGAAGAACCGGACGCGCCGGCAAAACCGGAATCTCAATCACACTTGCGACACCGCTGGACAGTAAGTCACTGGCGGCAATTGAAGATATGCTCGCAAAGCCAATCCCGCCCTACCCAATGGCCAAGGACGCAAAAACCACACCGCCTCCCAAGGTCGCCAAAGATGGCAAAAGCAAAAAACACGCAAAAAACCACAAACCAGCCATGGCTGAACAAACGTCTTATAAAACCAAAAAGTCGCAAGACTCCCAAAATGACAGCACCGGATTTGGCTCTCATGTTCCAGATTTTTTCAGATAATCTGGCAATTGTAAAAGGACATCACCCATAGGCCGACTTTAATTTGCCTATCTATATGATTCTACGTCTGCAACTTCATTTTGCAAGCCAGAGGTGTCTGCGCCCATATTTGTTAGTAATCTTTACTAACTATTTGGCTTTTGTTTTTAGTCTTTTCCAATCCACAGAGGATTTTAAGAATCAAACTGAATTGGGGGCAAAATGTCGAGCGCGACAAAAATAAAATCCGGCAATCCAATTGAAATCATGCAGCAGCTCGATATTGATCCGGGCCCGCGCAATTATGAATTGTTCTACACTTATTCTTTGGGCACAAACCCCAAGCTCAATCAGGCTATGGAGCCATACATATCAGGCAAAAAAGTATGGACGGAAACTGCTGCGGATGATCTTTATCAGCAATATATCTCTGATGACCGTTTATCCAAAATTCTGGATACGACAACCAAGGAAATGGGCGATGAGTTAAAATCCGTAATGAAAGTTTTGGATCGCGCCGGAAAAGATGCTGCAAATTATGAAAAGGCTCTGGAAGGGGCTGGCGGTGAATTGCAGGATGTTTCCGACCCAAGGTCTATTCGTGACATTGTGGATCATCTGGTAAAATCAACTGCAACCATGCAAAAGCGCAGTCATGAACTGGAAAGCAAGCTAACAGAAACCAACAAGCAGGTTGAATTACTGCAAGGCAATCTTGATCGGGTAAAAATTGAAGCCATGACCGACTCCTTAAGCGGTCTTAGCAATCGCAAACGCTTTGACGAGGTTCTCAAACAAGAAACAAAGAAGGCCAGAAAATCCGGTGAATCCCTTGCTCTGCTGTTTTGTGACATTGATCATTTCAAACGCTTTAATGATACATGGGGGCACCAGACTGGTGACCAGATAATCAGATTTGTCTCCAGCACCCTAAAAAGAAATGTCGAAAAAAACCACTTGGTGGCAAGATATGGTGGCGAAGAATTTGCCATTATCATGCCTGTAACCAAATTATCAAAGGCAAAGGATATTGCAGAAAATATCCGCGGCTTAATCGAACGCAAGAAACTGGTTAGAAAATCCACAAATGAGGATTTGGGTCGAGTAACCATTTCTATGGGACTTAGCCTGTTTCGCGATACTGATGAAATTGAAGATTTTATCGAACGCTCTGATATGGCCTTGTACAAGTCAAAACAAGAAGGACGAAACCAGTTGAACGTTGAGGAAAACACCTCACAGGAACAGGCTGCTTAACGGCATTTCCTGTGCGCTTACTTAGTTCTGCAAATCTATTTTCATAAACTCGATAGTGTTGATTGCATCTTGAGAGACCCACGGCTCGACTGCTGATTGAACCAATAGTTTTAACGCATCCGTATCAACACCATAGCCATTCTCATAATTTGTTTCCACAAGAGCCAGTTTCTTTGTGTGCGTCTTGCGAATGATTGCATCTTTTAAAAAATGGCTTTTACCACGTACAGCCCAGGCATCATAACCATCATTCAAATTGATCCTGACTGCTACATAAGCATAATTGGATAAATATCCGCGGTTCGTTAACGGTATAACAAGCATAGGAATATCAACAGCTTGCGCCACCTTTTTAGTGTCAACAGCCTTTTTTGATTTCTTTTCTTTCTCAGTTTTCCAATTAGCCTTGAACTGATTGGAAGCTCCTCCTGAGCCACCTTTCTTTTTTGCAGGTGCTGCATGAACCGGCGCACTTATCAAGAACGCGCCCAAAATAATAATAACAATATACCGCATGAAATTTTTCCTGTTCTTAAGCGATAATAGTCGAAACCCGTCAAAAATGCGTAAACCCGGCCCCGGTCAATTCAACCGGCTTGCCAAAGCAGGAAAAATCAAGGCGGCTCTCCTCCATAACCGTACCAATCCTTGTCAATGGACACCGGATATCAATGGCCGCTATTTGTTCGCGACAGGCAGGATTTGCGGTAAACAGCAGCTCATAATCATCGCCGCCAAACAGCATCCTAAAACCCTGCTCTTCTGGTAAATTGGACTGCCAGCGCATAAACGCCTCTGATCTGGGAATAGCATCCAAACGAATATGCATTCCGACATTACTGGCCCTTGCAATATGAAAAGCATCTGCACCAAGCCCGTCTGAAATATCAATCATGGCATTTGCCACTTTGCCAAGCGCCCGTCCCGCATCCAGTCTTGGCTCCGGCCACCGATACCGGGAAATGAGATGTTCTTTTTCAGGCTGCTGCAAGAGGGAAAATTCAGGTGAATCCTTACCGGATTGCAACATATGTAAACCCAGCGCTCCATCACCCAAGGTTCCAGACACCCAGACATCATCACCGGGCCTGGCCCTTGAGCGCAAGATTGCCGGGCCAGACAGTTTTCCTATTGCCGTAACCGATACGCAAAACGGCCCCTGCCCCAATACTGTATCACCGCCAATCAAGCCAATTCCAAAGTGTTGACACTCAAGCTCAATTGCCTTTGCTAAACTATCCACATCTGGAGCCTGATCAAAACAAAGACCCAACAATATGAATTCGGCACTGGCCCCCATGGCTGCCAGATCAGATAGGTTTACCCTGATTGCCTTGCGAACAATATCAATATGCGTGTCATCAGACAGCGCATGCACACCGGCCTGCACCATGTCTTTTACCACAACCATCTGATCATTTGCGCAAGTGATAATAGCGCCATCATCGCCAAGATTAAGGCTTTGCGGGTGTTTACCGGCAAATTCGGCCAAGGCTTTAATAAATCCAAATTCTCCGGATTTCACTCGTGCCTCTTTTTTAATAATGCAGGATCATGAAGAATAGAATCCAGAGTTGCATTGATAAAAGCTGTTTCTTTCTTATCAAAAAACGCACTGGCAATTTGTATATATTCATCCAAGACAACTGCGTGCGGCGCATGACTATCAAACAATAATTCACAACATCCACACCGCAAAATAGCCCGCAATGTTCTATCTATTCGGCTTAACCGCCAGCTTCCCGATAATTTGAGTCGAATGGCCTTATCAATATCGCTTTGATTTTGAACCACTTGTTCAACAAGTTTTACAAATAAGGTTTTGTCTACTTGTGTATCGGGAAAAAACTCTGATGGCTGGGCCAGCCTTTCTTCCAGAAACTCCCGAATGACCCCTTTGGCTCCCCTGTTTGAAATTTCCATCTGATACAATGCCTGCACCGCAGCCAGACGAGCATTATGTCTGGCAATAGCTTTGGGCTTTTCGGAACCAATCTTTGGTTTTGCGCTCATATAACTTTCTCGAATTTATATTTGGTCATTGGGGCGCATCAATCATCCAGTTTTTCGTCAGCAATAAATCTGGCAAAATCGCGGGTTTCGTTAAAATCCTTGTAAACGGAAGCATAGCGCACATAAGCTACCTGATCGAGATTGGCCAGTGCTTCCATTACCAGCTTGCCAATATAGCGGGATTTTATTTCAAAATCCCCCTCGCTTTCCAGTCTGCGGACAATTGATGAAATCATATTCTCAACCTGATCCCTGTCCATGGGACGTTTTTGCAACGCCATGGAAACCGACCTAGTTAATTTTTCCCGGTCAAACCGAACCCGGCGCCCGGAGCGCTTGATTACATTAAGCTCACGAAGCTGCACCCGTTCAAATGTAGTAAACCTTTGGCCGCAACTTAGACATTGACGACGTCTGCGAATGGCAGAGCCATCTTCGGCACCGCGGGAATCTTTTACCTGCGTGTCTTCACTTGAACAATAAGGGCACCGCATATCTTACCTCCGGTAAAGCGGAAATTTCTCTGTGAGTTGTAATACCCGTTGGCGAACCTGTTCTTCAACTTGAGGCTTACCCTGATCTGTATCAACCATTGCGTCTAAAACCTCGACCATCATTTCACCAATCAGCTCAAATTCGGCAACACCAAAGCCACGGGTGGTTCCTGCTGGTGAGCCAATGCGAATGCCTGAAGTAATGGTAGGTTTTTCCGGGTCATCAGGAACACCATTCTTGTTACAGGTGATAAATGCTCTTTCCAAAGCGGCCTCGGCAGCGTTTCCCTTTAGCCCCTTGGGTCGCAAGTCAACCAGAGCCAGATGCGTATCGGTGCCTCCTGATACCAGCGAATAGCCACCTTCAACCAACTTGTTGGCCATGTGCTGACAATTCTGAATCACGTTTTTTGCATAAGTTTTGAAGTCGGCCTGTAATGCTTCTTGAAACGCTACCGCCTTGGCGGCGATAACATGCATTAGCGGGCCACCCTGCAGGCCCGGAAAAACCGCAGAATTGATCTTTTTGGCAATGTCCGGATCATTGGTTAAAACCATA
>JALSYJ010000307.1 GCA_027071965.1 Robiginitomaculum sp.
ATTTATATGCGCTTGTGCCTTGGCGATGCTGTTCAAGTATTTCGGCGTTCCGGCGTAGCAGTCGTGCTTTTTGGTTCTTTCTGGTTTCCTGTTTTGGCTCAGGGTTTTTCGTAGAGATTTTGTTCCGGGTAAATTTGATAATATCCTTATGCTCAGCAAGAATTCTTTGAACGGTCCTTGGGGCAATATTATATTTTTTGCCTATATCTCGGTCGCTCATGCCTTTGAAATATAGCCGGATTATCTCAACACTTCTTGCGTGCTTGTTCTCTTCCTTGGATTTCTCTCGGTAGACTTCGACCAGGGCACGCATGGAAGATGGGGGAAAATGATTTTCCTTTGCGGTCACACTGATTGCCTGGGGAAAGGATAGATTTTCTTCCTGCATCAACTGACGGACACGAATATCCGCAACCTCGGCCATGGCCTGCCATTTTTGAAATGCACTATCGGCCTTATTGTCACAATGCTTATTGAGGTGCTCGTTACTGGCTACAGTCTGTTTGTGCTGATTAACCACATCGCGCAGGCTTGCAATCAAAGCAGGTCCAGCGGAAACCAAGGCTTCTGCTACATCCCAAGGAATATCAAGGGTGACTGTGCAATGGTCGGGATAGGGGGAAATGCGCTTAATATCCATGGCGCACCTCCATGGGAAAGATACCCAATATGAGGACGTTACACGGACATAACTCGGACAAAGCCCTAATTAGAACAAAGGGCGTCCATGATAACAAATTGATATTTAAGGGGAATTTGGTGCACCCGACAGGATTCGAACCTGTGACCTCTGCCTTCGGAGGGCAGCGCTCTATCCAGCTGAGCTACGGGTGCCGATGGTTGGTCTATGATGAGCGGAGACTACTTATAATCTGATCTAAAGGCAATGGCTAATTTGGGTAAAGGGAATAAAATAACGGCCCCGGAATGGAACTGTTTTTTTGTAGTTTTCTGGGTACTACCACAATGTCCCGGTGCGCTTCATCGCGGCCAACAGCCATCCGGACCATGATACAATCGCCAAATTCCGGCGCGACAATGCGGCAGCATTTCAGGTTGCCTTCACCCAAATTCTGCTGCTCGCCAGGGAAGTCAATATTCTCAAAGTTGGTATGGTGTCCACCGATGGCACCAGGCTTGATGCCGATATCGCAGAGCTGATGACACAGGCGCAAGCGGCTATCAAAGCTGATGGCATAAGCCACACGACCGGGTGCAGCAAATTATAAAATAACCCCCTATTCACAAACCCGACAAATTGCTGAAAAAGAGCTGATATTGCTTGTCTTATGATTAACCTGGTCCCTGTTTGGAAAATAATCACCCGGAAAATAATCACCCGGAAAATAATCAATAGTGTCATTGTAAATTTTGATGTTATGATCGGGATAAATATAATGCGGGAGTTTTTTTGATGCTGAAAAAAATTATTTTGATCATTGCCCTGACCATTGTACCCGTTTGTGCTGTGGCAAAGTCAAAAGAAAAGAAACAGACGGAGATACTGCAGATGCGGACAGAGGTTCTGGCCCAGCTGTATGAAAATAACCCTGAAGCGGAAGACATGATAGGGACCGCAGAGGGCTACGCGGTTTTCAACAATGGCGGTGTGAATTTGATTTTGCTTTCCGCCGGCAGTGGCAAGGGGGTTGCTCATGATAATAAATCGGGCAGGGATACCTTTATGAGAATGGCCACGGGCGGTGTTGGTATCGGCCTTGGTATCAAGGATTACCGGCTGGTGATGATCTTTCACAAACGCTCGGCCTTTGATAATTTTGTGGAACATGGCTGGGATTTTTCCGGTCAGGCCGATGCCGCCGCCAAGCTTGATAATGATGGTGGCGAGGTGAATGCTGCCGATACTGTTAT
>JALSYJ010000308.1 GCA_027071965.1 Robiginitomaculum sp.
GATATGAGGCAGGATATGGCTGCACGTGCGAAACAGTATGCAGTTACCCGATATGATAATGCTGTCATGCTGGACAGTTATCGTCGGCTGTATGACGAATAATGGGTCAGTTCACTAAATCGCGTAGATATTGTTTCAATTCACACCATGCAGGGGCCATGTCCCCCCAGCGATTGATTTCATGTCGGGTATGCAGGGAGGGGCGAAGAAATCGCCAGACAGATTGCAACTTGTGTGACCGGGAGTAGTGCTTGTCACGCAAGGTGAGATACAGGCTGTCCAGGTCGCCCAGCAGCCAGCGCAGCCGTATACCGGTTCGGTAATCCTGAACCGGCTCAACGGTGCGGCCGGTTGCAACCTGATACAGCAACCAGGGGAAATCCACGCCTGCATCGATTGCCAGTTGCAGCGAGCCCCAGAATCGTGTGTTGACTTCCATCAGATAAGGCGTTCCATCCTCGGCGATTTTGAATTCCACCATCGCCACACCATGCCAGTTGACGCTGTCCAGCAGCTTGCGTGTGTAAGTCAACATTTGCTGGTCGGTTTCAATGCTTTCGCTGAGTACGCTGACGCCGCCCTGGGGAGGTTTTTCACGAATTCTTCGGTGAGCAAAGAAAGCGACGGGCGCGCCGCGATTATACAATGCAAAAATGCCGGCGCCGTGCCCCGGAATATATTGCTGTAGCATGAAGGGGTGCTGGCTGAATACCTCATCTTGCTGGAGCAATGCCTTTGCGACCTGCCTGTCTGCTGCAATTCTGACGGCTGCCCTTGCCCAGCTCGCGCCATTTGAATTCCATGATTTGGCTGGCTTGAGAACGGCGGGATAATCAATGGACTCCAGATTGTCAGCTATATTCTGGTCTGGCTGGATGAACTGTGAACCCGGGTGAGGTATATTGAGGCGCTCAGCCAGTTTCATCAGTTCGCATTTGTCTGCCAGTTGGTTGACCGTGGAAATGTCTGCAAACGGAATAATCAGGCTGCCGGGCAAACTATCGCAGTTCAGCAGCAGCTCGGATGTCAGCTCGGTCATTGGCATGACAAGTCTGATGTCATACTGCTGAACAATGTCTTCGATTGATGAGATAAAAGCCGGTGCTGCTGCTTTTGGATCAGGATAGCGTAGATATTGACAGGAATAGCGTGAAGCGCCAGCAAGTGATTCCGATGTATTGTCAGCTGTATACACCGTAATGCCATGCTTGCCCAAAGAGCGAGTTGTCGCCAGCGCGCTGCGCTGACAGGCATCCAGGACAAGTACTCGTGACATATGCGATATAATGGCGCGGAATAAGGAGAAGTGCTTTTTAACTGGCCCAGTCAGGCCCTGTTTGGTGAGAGTGTAGCAGATTTATGATCAAGATGATTAATCGTATTGTGTATGACGAGTATGGTTCTCGCCGAGGATTGCTGAATACGCAGATTCACCGATTCAAGTATTATTTGGGCCAATACAATCATTTAAAACAGGTACAGTGGGCTGATATAGACCGACTGGTATTCGTATGCAAGGGGAATATATGCAGAAGTGCATATGCAGAGGCCGTCGCAAAAGGTTTGGGGTTGGACAGTGCGTCATGTGGTGTGGATACTAGTTCGGGTATGCCCGCGAACCAGGATGCGGTACGTATAGCTGCTGAAAGATGCGTGGATCTAAGTGGCCATAAAACTACACCAATACAATTGTTTGAGTATAAACAGGGGGATTTGTTTTTGGCGATGGAAGAGTGGCAGATTGAAAAAATAAATTTACTTTACTCTGATACAAAGGTTAGTTCCCTGCTTGGCCTGTGGGGTAAGCCTGTAAGGCCTTATATCGTGGATCCATACGGTATGTCTGACACATACTTTCATAATTGTTTTGATTATCTTGAAGAAACAGTTAATGCGATATCAAAGAAATTCCTCTAAATCTGGGATAGTGCTGCAAGATCTGTATGCCCTGAAGCTGCAACCTGTATGGCAGGCAGTGAAATATGAAGGGTGGTCATTTAAGTGGTTATGCATCTATTTTCTGTTTGAATATGTCAGGCCTGCGTCCATCTATCCTCAGCTGGATATATTGCCATGGACGCAGTTGTCGCTGCTGTTTGCTGTGTTTTCTGCATTTCTGGATAAGAAGGCCGTATGGGTGAGGAATGCAGGTAATGTGTTGATCGTATTGTTTTTTATTGTGGTTTTGCTTTCATCGGTTTTTGCTTTTCGTTCTTCAGTTTCATGGGATATGATTGATATCGCCGTGAACTGGGTAATAGTGTATTTTTTAATTGTTACCGTTATCAATACAAGACAGAGACTTTTTTTATTCTTGCTTCTGTTTCTTCTGGTTAATCTCAAGATGTCAGCGCATGGTTTTCTCAGCTTTGCTGGGCGGGGTTTTACCTATACAAAGTGGGGGGTTGTAGGGCCTCCTGGCTGGTTTGGTGATTCCGGTGATTTTGGTATAGCTATGCTGGTGTATATTGGTATCGCAATAGGAGTTATTGTTGCAAACCGACATTTGTGGGGAAGATACAAGCGTCTTTTCTTTTACTATATGCCATTTACAGGAATGATGACTGTAATTGGAACGAGTTCCAGAGGGGCGTTGCTGGGTATGTTGGCAATGGGGGCGTGGTTTTTAATGAAGTCGAGAAACGGCATAAAGGCGCTTGTTCTTTTCTCGGTGGTAGCGGCCTTGTTGTATGCTGTTCTTCCTGATGAAATGTTTCAGGAGTTCGAGTCAGCGGGTGAAGACAGTACGTCACAGGACAGGCTTGTTCATTGGGAGTTTGGTCTTGAAGTAATAAAGCGGCACCCATTGCTCGGTGTGGGGTATGAAAATTGGCTCGCGTATTGTAATTATGTTAATCCAAACGGTTTGGGGTTTAATGACAGGTGTCGATTGCCGCATAATACTTACATATCAGCTGGATCGGAACTGGGTCTGGTAGGTTTGTTTCTCTATGTGTCTTTAGTGTTATATCTGTTTCGTTTAAATGCGAGAACAAGAAAGGTGTTGGCGCAGAAGCCAGAATCGCTCCTGTATTATTGCAGCTATGGGCTTGATGCAGGTTTGGTTGGTTATCTTGTTGCTAGCGTGTTTTTTACGGTGTTGTTTTATCCGATATTCTGGGTGCAGTTTGGCTTGACAGTGGCGATCCACAGGTTATCGGTGGAATATGCGTCTGGTAGAGTTGATAATAAGGCGGCTTCTGCCTGAATGCGCTATGGGTGCTCAGGGTTAATTCTGCGTTTTATGAATCTTGTCAGGCTTTTGAAAAGAACTTCAGGTTTGTACATGTATATATGTGTCAGAAAGTATGTATAGGATTGCATTCTATATCTCGTATATGCTTTTTGGGCCAGCTGATTATATTCTTCCATCTCGGTTTTTAAGTTTCTGGGGTTTCTCGGTTCTTTTATAAGTTCACTGTATGTGTTTATTTTTTTAAGCAGCTTGTCTGCGCTGTTACTATCAAGTTTGATTGGCTGATAGTGTCGGTTGGCTAAAATGGGTATCAATTCGTAGGATTCGACACCGTTTTTTGACAGGTTGCACTTGAATATGACAGATTCACGTGTGCTTTTTTGCCACATATCAAAGATGAAGTTGCCCAGGCTGTATACAATTACAGTCTTATTGTATTTTTCAATGCCTTGAAGGACATGAGGATGATGTCCAATTATCAAGCAGGCTCCTGAATCTGCGATATGATGTGCTAAACTTACCTGCTCTGGTGAAGGGTAATGCAGGTATTCTTCGCCCCAGTGGAGAGAGACAATTGTCTGATAGCCTTCTTTGTATAGGGATTCAACCTGCTTAATTATATTTTGATTTCTGGGTTGGGCATAAAGTGCGCCGCTTTTTGAGTACTTTTCAGGTCTTAATGAGTAGGCGATCACAGCAATTTTGACGCCATTTCTGGCAAATTGGTAACAGTTGCTTTTACCATTTTCACCGATACCAACAGGGAAGATGTTGTTTTTATTTAGATTTGATACAGTTTCATGGAATGCGGCATCACCATGCTGCATCGCGTGGTTGTTTGCAACAGACATAATATTGAAGCCGACATTAGAAAGAGCAGCAGCGTATTCGCTGCGGCCTTTCATTTCCATGTCAAATAAATCGCTCGAATTTTTATCGTTGGGTAGAACTGTTTCAAGATTGCCAAATACTATATCTGAGTTACCGAGGTCGCCTGATACATCTGAAAACAGGAAGTCTAATCCATGATGGTCGATTTTCGACCTGACGCCATGCCCAAAGCAGACAGGATGGTCGCCAAGACTAACATCTCCTACTGCTGTGAGAGATATGGTTTGGAGTGTTGCAGTTTGCTTGCTCATATGGGTGTTACAGCTGCTTTTGTTTGCCGTGGTAGTGCTGTGCTTAAGTTGTTCGATAAAGGATAAAGTATGTCAAACTCGGATCCATTGATTAGTTTTATTATTCCCGCAAAAAATGAGGAGGTATTGCTGCCGCAGACACTGAAGAGTATCAGGCAGTATGCCTCAGACTTATTCGTATACGAGATTATAGTTGTTGATAATGATTCTACAGATAGTACCCCAAGTATAGCTGAAACGTATGGGGCATGTGTTATATCTAAAGAAACAGGAACAATCGGGGCGCTGCGGAATGCTGGTTCAAGGATTGCTAAAGGGAAGTTCCTTGTGTTTCTGGATGCGGATGTGTCGATAACGCAGCAATGGTGTGATGTTGTCGGGGGGGTGCTGCAAAATATTGCTGGCGATATGCCAGTGATTACCGGCTCGCGTTGTTCTGTCGCAGAAGATGCCGGTTGGATTGCTGATGCATGGTTTCGTCGGGCGCCAATGGAGCATGAAACTACACATGTCGGAACTGGGCATATGATTGTTGGCAGAGAGGCGTTTGACAAACTTGGTGGTTTTGATGAGTCATTGAGGACTGGCGAGGATTACGAGTTTTGTGAAAGGGCAAAGCGTCAAGGAGGGCGTGTTTTTGAAAACAGAAATTTAAGGGTGGTGCATTATGGTGTGCCTGCAACACTGCTTGAGTTTGCCAAAAGGGAGGTGTGGCATGGGTCGGGTGATGCTGAATCGCTG
Source organism: Robiginitomaculum sp. (assembly GCA_027071965.1). GTDB lineage: Bacteria > Pseudomonadota > Alphaproteobacteria > Caulobacterales > Maricaulaceae > Robiginitomaculum_B. Next base: position 5,080 of record JALSYJ010000308.1, read on the forward strand.
TCTAATATGCTCAAATCGAAGGTTGCTGTGTTGTCACTGTTATTTTTACTGGCACATATTTGGCTGGTTGTTAGTTTGATTGTTAGCGCAGACGAAGTGATGCTGTATATCTTACCTGCTTTGTTGGTTCTTCTTATTGTTGCAGGTAGCGCAATCAAGAAATATTATTTTTCTTCAGTGGGCGTGGTTTTAAAGAATATGGTTTTGTATTATTTTTATTTTTGGGGGAGATCTCTTTCCTTGTTGTATCGTGTGTTTCATATCAAAGAAAGTGCGTCGCCAAGAGTTGGGCGCTAGTCACGCCGCTGACGAGATTGAGGGTTTATTTGAGTGTATTCATCTTTTGCCAAAATTATATACGGAGCTGGCGCAAAAGTGCGGAACCCTTCGCTCTGGAAAGAGTACGAATCATTGAAGCAATCGGAATGGCTTTCGCGAGATAAGCTTTATGCGCTTCAGGCTGAAAATGCAGGCGCTTTTTTTAAGTTTGTATCAAGGTATTCTCGATATTATGAGAGTGTATTTCGTCAGGCCGGGTTTGATGCGCGAAAAATATCGTCTCTGGATGATATGCAGCGTATACCTGTTATCACTAAAAATGATCTGGTGGCAAATCGTGAAGCGATTCAGTCAGATTATGATTTTAGTAAAGTGTTCAAGGCGGAGACCTCTGGCACAACAGGCGGGGCGCTCGAATTCAATAGAGACGAGCGATGGGACTCGATAAACAGAGCCAGTGTAATGCGGGCTTATGATTGGTACGGAGTGAAGCCATGGGATCGTCATGGGTATTTTTGGGGCTATAATATCTCAGGAAAGCATGCTGTCAAAGTCAAGTTGCTTGACGCATTACAGAACAGGTTTAGAGTATTTAATTACGGCAGGGAAGATATAGCTGATTTCGCAAGAAAGCTGCGGTCGGCCAATCATGTGGCTGGTTATTCATCAATGATATATGAGGTGGCCAGGATAATAAATGAGATGGGTATTGAAGTGCCAAGCCTTAAGTTGGTTAAAGGCACATCTGAAATGATACTTGATGTTTATCATCGTGAAGCTAAAAAAGCATTCGGGGTTAAGGTGACAAGCGAATATGGAGCGGCCGAGTCTGGCTTGATAGCTTTTGAATGCCCGCAAGGGAATATGCATATCAATATAGAAAATGTAATCGTTGAAGTGGATGCGGGTGGTGAGATCATTGTTACAAACCTGGCATCATATTCCCACCCGATTATTAGATATAAGTTGGGAGATGTGGTGGCTTTGAGTGATGAGTATTGCTCATGTGGTAGGTCGCATCCTATTATAAAAGATGTATTCGGCAGAAAGGGCGCATTGGTGTATGGGCATAATAAAGAGTACCCGGCATTGACTTTTTATTATGTGTTTAAGAATATCGCAATTAATTACTCCATATTAATGAACTACAAGGTGGCGCAATATTCAAAGGGGGAAGTAACAATCACCATTGAAGGCGGTGAGAATGCGAAGCATGAGAATATAGTCAGGCAGGAGCTGGATAAGTACTTTGGTGCGGATATGCTATACCAGATTGCGTTTGTGAAGTCTTTTGATCGTGAACGAAAGAAGGCTCAATATTTTGAATCATTTGTGAGTCTCTAAAGGCTTATTCAGCCTGATATATCTCATCTAGGCTTGCTGGTTGGTGAGCTGTATCTCATCTGCTCAATATATCGTTACTGCGTAGAGGGGTTGGGTGCCGTGATTACAATGCAATGTGGGCGACGGAGACGCTGGTTATAAAATTGATTAATACCTGGCGCCTGTGTGCTAATAATAATCAAAGGGTTACGAGATTGCTTTGGGAATAATTTTATTTATTTCAGGTGTAATTTTGGTTATAAGGTATACACTTTGCTAATATCACCTTGTTTTTTGTCGAATCATGTGTGACGCGGGTGTACAAATTCAATATTGGCCTGCCTGTGTAAATGTGAACCAATAGATCGTATTTACTATATAGGGTATGCGCATTATGAAAATACTTCTTACGTTATTTTTGTCATTAATATCAGTTAATTCTTTTGCTTGGGTTATATCGGCAGACTTTGAGCAGGGCGCGGTCGGTAGTCCTGCTCGTGGCGATGATGCATTCGATAACCCTAAAGCGACAACTGTTATCTCAGCTGATCGGGCTATATCAGGCAAGCAGTCGGCAATAAGCACAATACGCCAGGGAGATGATGGTTTTCGAGACTGGGGAGGGCAGTGGAGCTTTCCTAGTGAGCTCGGTGAGGGGGATGAAATTTGGTACCGTGTATGGGTCTATTATCCAGCAGGATT
>JALSYJ010000309.1 GCA_027071965.1 Robiginitomaculum sp.
ATAATCAATGGGGTGTGCCATTGACTTTGGCTCGCATGCCAAAAAGCACCAGATGGGGGGTGTTTGAAATAGGTACCAGCAATCCCGGTGAAATAGCCCCGCTCAGCAAGCTGGTTAAACCGCATGTGGCACTTATAACACGGATTGCCGAAGCTCATCTGGAGGGTTTTGGCTCCATCGAGGCAATTGCCCGTGAAAAGGCTTCGATCTGGGCGGCTCTCGATTTAGATGGGGTTGCGGTATTGCCATTTGCGGGTACGGGAGTTGCCACTTTACGGGCACAAATTAAAAATTTCGGAGTGCGTAATGTTCTAACATTTGGTGTCGATGAGGCAAGTGATGTGCGTATCATCGACTGGCAAACAAACCCTGATGGCTCAACCGGGTGCTTTGACATTGCCGGAGAGGTCGTAAAAATATCTGCTAAAGTTACCGGCATGCACTGGGGCGAGATTCTTGCAGCGGTGATGGCTGCTGCAATTGCCTGTGGTAAAAAACCAAGGGAAATTGCCGAAAAAATGCAATTGATAAGCGCTGGCAAGGGCCGGGGGGCGTGGATTAAATTGCCCCTGGATCAAGGATCTGCAACCTTGATTGATGACAGCTATAACGCCAATCCCACCAGTATGAAGGCAGCTTTGGATACATTGTCCAGATTCTCCAATGGCCGGAAATTGGCAGTTTTGGGTGATATGCTTGAATTGGGCACTCAAGGCCCGCGCCTGCACGCACAATTGTCCTGGCCGATACAAAACGCCAATGTTGAAAAGGTCTGGTGTGTTGGTGAACTTATGGGATGTTTATACGAGCACTTGCCCAAATCGCGCCGGGCTCCTGTGGAAAAGGACATTGCCCGTCTGGTAAATTCCATTTATTCCCAATTACAAGACGGTGATGTTTTGCTGGTCAAAGGCTCCAATGGCTCTGAGGTTCATCGGGTGGTCACTGAACTGAAAAAAATGGCACACAGCCGGGAGAATTAGTTTTGCTATATCATTTATTGTATCCTCTTGCCGATGAATTTTCCATATTCAATGTATTGCGCTATATCTCATTCAGGTTTGGGGCGGCGGTTTTCACCTCGTTGATTTTGGCGTTTGTTTTTGGCAAGCCCATTATCAATTATATGAGAAAAAAACAAAAAAACGGGCAGCCGATCCGTGAAGACGGCCCTGAGCGCCACATTGTTGAAAAAGCCGGAACCCCGACCATGGGCGGTGTGCTGATATTATTTTCTGGTCTGCTTAGCACCTTGCTGTGGGCGGATTTGGGCAATCAATATGTGTGGATATTGCTTGGCGTGATGGCCGGGTTTGGATTAATCGGGTTCTGGGATGACTATAACAAGGTGACCCGGCGCCATCATGGCGGGGTATCGGCACGAGCAAGATTGCTGCTTGAGACCTTGATTGCCGGAATTGCAGTATGGTCAATTATCTCAATTGTAACAGCTAGCAATGATGGCGATACCAAGTTGGCGACCTCTGTTGCCTTGCCATTTCTAAAGGACATGCTGATAGATTTGGGGCCGGTATATCTGCTCTTTGGAACCTTTGTCATTGTAGGCACTTCCAATGCAGTAAACCTGACTGACGGGCTTGATGGACTGGCCATTGTGCCGGTAATGATCGCAATGGGCAGTTTTGGAATAATTGCCTATGTTGTTGGCCGCGTTGATTTTACCGAATACCTGCAATTGCCCTATGCGCCGGGCACAGGCGAACTGGCAGTATTTATCGGGGCTATTTTAGGATCAGGATTAGGGTTTTTGTGGTGGAATGCACCGCCAGCCATGATCTTTATGGGCGATACCGGCTCCTTGTCCTTGGGCGCGGCCTTGGGTGCCATCGCGG
>JALSYJ010000310.1 GCA_027071965.1 Robiginitomaculum sp.
GAGTATCTAAATTGGCGTTTTCTCAGCGCATGGAAATAAAGCAGGGTCAGTCTTTGGTGATGACCCCGCAATTGCAGCAGGCGATAAAACTGCTACAATTTTCTAATGTGGAATTGACCTCCTTTGTAGAAGAAGAACTGATTCGCAATCCATTATTGCAACGCGACCAGGGAGATTCTGTAACTGCTGACAAGCCTGAAAAACCTGTTTTAGAGCCAGAGTCCCGAAGTGAGGTAAAACTGGATGGAAAGGCGGGTAAGGCTGCTGAAGAAGCGGTTGATGCCGATTTTGAAAGCACTTATGCGACTTCACGAAAAGATGCAGGCGAGGTTTCTCGCGATACAGGTGCAAATCTAGACTGGTCAAGTACTGGCAGCGGCGGTCGTAGTTCTTTTGAAAGCCTGGAGTTTGGAATTGATCAACTAGAAGCAGCAAAGCCGGGCTTGCATGATCATTTATACAACCAGCTAAGTATTGCCAATTTGGATCCGGTTGCACGAATGGTGGCTTCTAATTTGATCTCGCAGGTTGAAGATGATGGTTATCTGCGGGTGAACATCGAAGAAGAGGCCATCCGACTTGGTGTGAGTAAAAAGCTAGCACTTGATGCGCTAAAAGTATTGCAGGGTTTTGAACCAACCGGGATTTGCGCCCGAGACCTAAAAGAATGTTTAACCCTGCAGTTGCGTGAACGTGACCGTTTTGACCCGGCCATGCAAATTATGGTGGATAATCTTGAATTACTGGCAAATCAGGACATGCCGGCTTTGCTTGAAATGTGTGAAGTTGATGCCGAAGATCTGGCAGATATGGTTGCCGAATTACGTGCCCTTGACCCAAAACCAGGCGATGCCTTCAGCGGAACTACCGCTGCATTTGTCGTGCCGGATGTGTTTATTCGTGAAACCTCCGAAGGTGGTTGGTCTGTGGAATTAAACACAGATACTCTACCCAAGGTTTTGGTTAACTCCAGGTATTATGCTGAAATTAATAAATCTGCTCATTCGGAAAAAGACAAAACTTTTATTTCTGAATGTCACCAATCTGCAAACTGGCTAGTGAAAAGTTTGGACCAACGGGCCCAGACTATCTTAAAAGTAACCACAGAGCTGGTAAAACAGCAAGACGGGTTTTTGGCCCATGGAGTTTCAGCTCTGCGACCGCTTACATTAAAAACTGTGGCTGATGCCATTGAGATGCACGAATCAACGGTTAGCCGGGTCACTGCCAACAAATTTGTTTCAACGCCGCGCGGCTTGTTTGAATTGAAGTATTTTTTCACCGTTGCGATTCCTTCGGTAAATGGCGGTGAAGGGCACTCCGCCGAGGCTGTCCGCCACCGGATCAAAGGGTTGATAAGCGAAGAGACAGCAAGCTCTGTGTTATCAGATGATCGAATTGTTGAAATTTTGCGTGAGGCCGGGGTCGAGATTGCCAGAAGGACTGTAGCTAAATATCGGGAATCCATGCATATTCCATCTTCGGTTCAACGGCGCAGAATCTTGAAGCAAAGCGCATAAGTAATTGAATATGCCAATAAAATTGCTTGAGAGCCCGATTCCTAAATTACTGTGCGACAAAATCACGCCTTATATTCACCTTTTTCGCTTTGCGCACAGCAGTGGGCGCGCTACATTATAAAAGATCATCCGTTGCCGGATGCATTTGTGCTCCGGCCAATTTCAGGAGCAAGACATGAGTATTCAAATCGTCAACAAAGGTATCGATGTTTCTGCTGCACTGCAGACCCGCATTTCCGATCGGGTTGGCGAAGGTATAGAAAAATACTTTGACCGGCCCGGTGAAGCCTATGTGGTGATTGAGCGAGACGGACGCAGTGGTTTTAAGGTGCACTGTTCCTTGCATTTGCCAACGGGAGCCATGCTGCAAACCAGCGCAAATGACAATTCTGATGCTTATGTGGCTGCTGATGAGGCGATGGAAAAGCTGGAAACCAGATTGCGACGCTATAAGCGTAAATTGCGCAACCATCACAAGGGAAAACGTCTTGGCAAAGAGGCGGAAGAAGCCATGTATGCGGTATTGCAGGCTGGCCGAACTTCTGTGGAGGAACCTGAGGACGAGCAGGAAGACGACACACCACCAGAGGCCGTTGTTGTATCCGAGCGCATGGGCGAATTGCGGTCTTTGAGCGTTTCCATGGCAGTAATGGATATGGATCTTTCCGATGCGCAAGTGTTGCTCTTTCGCAACATTGCCAATGGTGAGATAAATGCTCTATATCGCCGGGCTGATGGACATATTGGCTGGATGAACCCGCAAAAGAGGGCTGGTTGAGTCTGGGTAATTCCCTGGAAATTCTGAGGTCAGCAAATTGTTGTTTGCGATCGCTTGGTGCTGGTTTGGATTTGACATGAAAATGGACAGTATACTTGCCCATGATCGGGTGTTTGTGGGAGTAAAGGCTTCCAGCAAAAAGCAATTACTGCACTTGATCGCAGGACACTGTGCCAGATCACTTAAACTGAATCCGAAAAAAGTGCTGGCAGGCTTGCTGGAGCGTGAGGCTCTCGTCTCTACCGGGGTTGGCAGTGGTGTTGCCACCCCTCATGTTCGTTTACATGAAATAGATACGGTGACAGGTTTCTTTTTTCGACTTGAAACACCGGTTGATTTTGATGCGGTTGATGATGCCAAGGTAGGTTTGGTATTTGCCCTGTTAACCCCGTTTGATGCTGGAGCCGAACACTTAAAGGCACTGGCTCAGGTGTCGCGGACTTTACGTTTGCCACAAATCAGAAAGCGGCTGCTTGCTGCACCGGATGCAGATGCCTGTCGTATTATTTTATGCAGTGATATTGCCGCAAGTCCGACAAAGCCGGCCCGTCAATTGCAAATCTGAGTAATTTGGCGCCCAGTTTGAGATATTGGCCCGAAAATTGCTTGTTTTTCTGTCATGAAAAACTATGCGATTATACTAGGTAATTATTGGCAAAAATCCCCGACTTTGGGGCAGGCGCTGCAAACACCCGGCAATTTGTTCACCCCAATGCGGATGTTTTTCGCTTTGGGTGTGTTGCTGGGACATTCTTATGTGGTCAATCTTGGCATTGATCAGCCGGAGCCCTTATCCTTGTTCGGGATGACTATTTCCTATGTGGCGGTAAACGGGTTCTTCATCTTAAGCGGTTTGCTTATTACCCGGTCCATTGACCGCAATCCTGATTATATCAGGTTCTTTTCCGCACGAGCATTGCGGCTATTCCCGGCGATGGTTTTGATGGCAGTCTTGGCCAGTTTTGTGGTCGGGCCACTGGTTAGTTCGGCAGCGCCAAGGGAATATTTCTCTGATCCTTTGGTCTGGCGCTATATTCTTGATGTTATAAGTTTTGGTGATACCTCAGGCGGGCCCCCTAAAATATTCTTTGGTAATCCGGCGCCCTTTGAGTGGTCGGCTTCGTTATGGACCTTGCGTTACGAGGCCATTGCCTATGTGGGCACGGCTATTCTTGCTGCCATTGGCATTTCGCGCTCAAGAACGGCTATGCTGGCCCTGTTCGTGTTAAGCGTTAGCCTGTTTTTGTTCGTGCGTCTGGATTGGGTGGCTTTACCCGATGCATTTTTACATCTGACCCGTTTTGCCACCACTTATTTATTGGGCGCAGTTTTGTACTGTTATCGTGATCAGGTGCGCCTGTCATGGCTTTTGGGAATTGCTATTACCGGAATTGCGCTTTTGTTTGGGCCGGCAATGGCTCCGTTTGAGATTATGCTGAATTTTGTACTGGCGGCCATATTGTTGCTGGTGGGTTTTGCGAAAATTCCCGGGCGTTTGGCCATCTCAAAAATGCCTGATGCATCTTATGGGGTTTATATTTGGCAATGGCCGGTCATGCAGACACTGTGGCATTTTGATATTGCCCGCGACCCCTATAGTACCATGCTGATTGCAATCCCCATTACAATTTTAATCGGGCTTCTTTCATGGTATACAGTTGAAAAGCCAATATTGGCGCTAAAGGATCCGGTAGCTGGCTGGGTTCGCGCCCGTTTGCAGTTTTTCAAACCGGCATGACAAGTCTGATCACTGCCTGCTGGTTATTCGGCGTTTTCCACATGTAACTGCAATTCCGGTGGAGAATTTATGATAGTGGCATTTGCTGGCAGATGGCAGGTAACAGTGGTGCCTTTTCCCGGTTCTGATTGAAAACGCACAATGCCTTCATGCATATCTATTAATTTGCGCACCAGAGCCAGGCCAAGTCCTGTACCTCCTTGAGCTCCGCTTTCAAAAGGTTCAAATATCTTTGTTTGTTGGTCTGCTGCTATGCCGGATCCATGATCAGTTACCCACATTCTGATACCGTTTTTCTCTTCGGCACCGCCAATGGTTATTTGACCCTCAGAAGAGCTGAATTTTACGGCATTTGCTACCAGATTATACAAGACCTGTTTCAATCTGGCTTCATCGCCACGAATTTTACCCAGGTCTTCAGGACAATCAATTTTTATCTTGATTTTAGTTTCTTCGGCATGGGTTTGCGCGAGCTGTTTCACATCATTTATAATCTGAAACATATCTACGTCGCCTAATTGCAATTCCAGCGTTCCGGCATCAATTGCAGCAATATCAAGAATATTCTCAAACACTGTAGTTAGCTGATTTCCTGCGGATAAAATGCTTTGTACCGGGACTATCTGTTGTTTGGACAAGGTACCTGCCATATTTTCGTTAAGCATTCCAGCATAGCCAACAATGGTATTTAATGGGTCTCGCAATTGATAGGAAACATGGCTTACAAAATCAGCCTTCAGACGCACAACTGTTTCCATGGCTGCATTTTTTTCTTCCATGGCTTCGTTCTTTTCGCGCAAGGTTTTTTCCACCTGCTTGCTATCGGTAATATCCACCCAGGCAACTACTGTTGCGCCATCGGGCAGGGGCCATGATACCCAGGTAAGAATTTTACCATCCTGTCGTTCAATTTCTGCCTCGCGGTGGCAACGCACCTCCGGGCTCATATCGGTAATGGTGGCCTGCATTTCATTCCAATAGGCATCATCGGCAAACAATTGCCGGCATTTTTGCGCAATATGGGAAAACGGTTCACCGGGTGTCAACTCGGATTCATTAAGCTGCCACAGGCTAACAAAGGCTTGATTATGCAGCCGCAATCCACCATCAGAGCCAAATACTGCTACGGCCTCAGATAATTTATCAAGTGTCGCCCGTTGTACACGTATCAATGTATTAAAGCGGGTTTGCAGGATCAACTGGTCAGAAATATCCTCAAAAATATACAAGAGTCCGCCTAAAGGGTGGCGCAAAGTTGCTACCCTTAGTGTCCGCTCATCAGGAAGTGACCACAATTTATCAACCGTTTCTGCATCTGGAGACATATTATAGTTTTCAAGTTCGGCCTTTTTCCATTCTTGGTAATCTGCCTGTTCGGGGATGCGTCTTCGTTCACGTAAATGATCAAGCAACATGCCGTGTTCGGGCTGTTCATCGAGCCATCGTTCCTCAAGGCTGAACAGATCACAAAAGGCCTTATTATAGAAAATCAACTCTTTTTTGCCGGAAAAAATAGCTACGGCATCGGCCAGGTGATCGAGGGTCTCATTAAAGGCCCGTGATTGCCGCTTCATTTCCTTGATGGTTTCTTTTTGGTCACTTACGTCTCTGGCAATAAGGGTAACCCCGCCAGCCACCGGCCAGGCGCTTATTTCCAGATTGCGCAACTCGCCTGCAATAACAACAGAAAACGTATTGCTTTTGGGTTCTCCTGTGCTCAGGGTCTGTCTGGTCATTCCCTTACAATCTTCGCTAAGAAACACCTGCTGTTTTAGCACTGCATCAAGATTGTCGGCCTCGACCGTTTCAACATACATGGCATTGGCCCAGATAATTTTCAGGCCAGAGGACAGCCGCCAGACGGGAAATGGTGCTTTGCCCAGCATGTCTATAAATGCCACCGGGTCCTCAGATAATACATGGCGAACTTCTTCCAGACGGCCCCGTGCTCCGGATTCTTCCAGTCCCTTAATCGTGGCATCAGTCAGCCACAATACTAATTGCGCCCCGGTAGCTCGGCCATCGGCTTCCAGAAAACGACCCGAAGGTCCTAAAATTGTCAGGGAAAACGAGGTGCCGTTTTCGCGTAATTCCTGTAAAGCCTCGCGCAAAGAAGTGGTTTCGCCGCTGGTATTGCGGGCTTCGTAATCTGCCAGACCCTCCAATATGCCTTTGGCAGGATCTGAGTCAGAGGAATGCTCTGCAAATTTTAGCATGGCTCCCAAAGCCACAGGTGAGCCAAATATACCAGGATCTCCCCACGGATTTTTAGGGTCTGGTTGATCATCATCAGCCTGCCACACCAAAATCAGGCCAGGATGAGCCGAGAATACGGACTCGGCGCGGTTAATTCTGGCTTCCAGCCCTTCGGCCCGTTTTCGCCATTTTAGATTAACAGCGCGGGTTCCCACGGTCATGCGCAAGGAATACAGGGCTACCGCAATGGCGAGAGATACAGCACCAAGAGAAACAATGATAGAAGCAGCTTGAGCGTATTGTCCCATTTATCCTGACCCTGCCTGTGCGCTGTTGGCAGTTTCACCATCACGGCACAGGCGTTAATACTTCATTAACCTGAACCCTGTTTGCGGTGCTTCGCGCAAAAAACCAAGTCCGAATTTATCTTTAAGGCAGGATAACCATTACTCAGTTGCCAATTCTAACCGAGCCGAGCCGATAGCTGATAAAAACCAGACAGCCGTTAAGGCCCTGTTCTCCCGGCGGCTCAAATTGCCAGGTTTGAACGGCCCTGATTGCTGATTTTTCAAAAATATCCCGTGGAGCAGAACGCCGGGCAGAGACATTTTTAGTAGTGCCATCCTCGGCCACATCCAGAGATATCACTACCCATCCCTGCCGTTTTTGCCATTTTGCCCGTCGCGGAAATTTGGGAAGCGGCAGGTTTATTGCCGCCAAAGATTCTCCTCCCTGACAAGCTCCGGGCTCGGTTAGCCTCTTGATGCTGGGGGGTGCAGGATAATCATGATTAAGCCGAACAGCTTCGGCATCGGCGCATGCAAACAGACCAAAACACAAAATCAACAGGCCAATTGGAAGCAGCTTCATGATTAAACCGGCTTTGCAGGCAAAGGGGTCGGCATCAGGCACCCTCCCATTCGTAACGGCGCGCAATTTGTAGCCAGCCCGGTTTTTGCATCAGTTGCAACGAACAGGCCGCTAATGGTAGCCTCACCATTTGCCGGTTTGAACCTTGTGCCACGCAACCGGGTTGAAAACCGGCGCATGGGCTCTTCCTTGTCCATTCCAATAACACTGTCATAATCACCGCACATGCCAAGGT
>JALSYJ010000311.1 GCA_027071965.1 Robiginitomaculum sp.
CAATATCGGAAATAAGACTTACCACCTCGCCAATGCGATTGGCCGTATCAGCAAGCTTCTGCATTTGCGAACCGGTTTTATCCACATGTTCCACCGCCTGCCGGGCAGCAGAAGCAGCCTGATTTACCTGCTCGTTGATCACACCTATTGAGTGCGACATTTCTTCGGCAGCAGCAGCAACCGTTTGCACATTACAAGATGCTTCTTCAGAGGCTGCCGAAACCGCTGATGCTAAGCTACTGGTATTGTTTGAGATATTGCTCATGGATTCGGAAGTGGCCTGCAACTCGGTGGATGCTGAGGAAACACTTTGCACAATGCCGCCAACGCTGGAATTAAACTGGTCGGCCAGTTTATGCATCATGTCGCGTTTTTCTTCTTCCGCTCGCTGTTTTTGCTGTTGCTGTTCTTTCTCCAGCTCCCGGTTTCTTATGGCATTTTCCTTGAACACCTGTACTGCCTGCGCCATTTTGCCAATTTCATCACCACGGCCCACAGCACTTACGGTAATTGCAAGATCACCTTCGGACAGTTTATTCATATCAAGCGCCAAAGCATTGATCGGGCTGGTGATAGAGCGGCCAATCAGGAATGCAGCCAAAGACCCTATGACCAATGCAAGACTTGCAGTGATCAATGTTGAAGCCTCCATCTTGCTAATATCTCCGGCGACTTCATCACGCAAATGTCGAGCTTCTGTCTCTACTGATTTGCGGGCCTTGCTGGTGTGTGAAAATATCTTACCCACATCCAGACTTACAATCCCTGCACTGGCGCTTTGCCGTGTATCTGATTGGCTGATCCTGTTAAAACTGTCATTGTGCGAAATTAATTCTTTTTCAGCCGCCTGTAATAATTGCAATCGCTCTGCATTAGAGGAATTTTGCTTGGCCTGTGCCATTATCTTTTGCACCAGGTCATAAGCTTCAGTATATGCCTTTTTGTCCTGTGCTTCATATGTGGACAGGAATTTAAGCTCTGCCGCCTGCATCAGCGCCAGATCCCGCTCCAGCTCGGAAAAAAGAAGTGATTGCTCGGAAAGTTCTTTGGAATGATCAAAATCAGTCTCAACGAGTTTCATTCCCCTAAAGCTGGTTACCGCCAGTATCAAAACCGCCAATAGTAAAATGGCAAACCCGGCATACAGTCTGGTGCTGATCTTAAAGCCTGTCATGCGGCCCAATATACCATGTCCGGTAGATTTCGTTGATATACTCATTGCTCTTTACCTTTTGCTATAATGCCTGCACGCAAAGCTCTGATAATTAACGCACTATGTCACAATTCTTTCCAAAGCCATCTCAACGCGGCGAGTTTTCACCCGCCATGATAGAATTCAAAAGAAAAACCACTATCGGCTGTAGTTATTGATTTTTAATGGTTTTTCCAATACGGACACTGCGCCCGCATGTTTACTAATGTGTTAACGTTACTGTTATTGGAACATTTGGTCGCACTTGCGCACAAAACCGAAGCAAATTTACAAACTTGGGCAGGGCCGGTTTTAACAATGCAAGCCCTGCTATTTCGTTAAAATTCCCCGATACTTGTTCTTGCTTCGTTTTTGTTTTTGCGGGACAAAGCATTATGACGAATCCAAAGCCTAAAATCTCCGAATTGGCCAAAGCCGGAGCGCCGGTAGCACAACCTGCTTATCTTGATGCGTTAAATGAACCGCAGCGAGAAGCAGTTGAAGCCTTGGACGGGCCGGTATTGGTGCTTGCCGGGGCCGGCACCGGCAAAACCCGGGTGCTTACTACGCGCTTTGCCCATTTGCTGACCATGGGCAAAGCCAGACCGTGGGAAATACTGGCCGTTACCTTTACCAATAAGGCAGCACGGGAAATGCGTGACCGGGTTAGCGCCCTGATTGGGGATAGCTATGAGAATATATCATGGCTTGGCACATTTCATTCCATATCAGCCAGAATTTTACGCAAACATGCTGAACTTGTCGGCCTGAAATCAAACTTCACCATCTTGGATACTGATGACCAGCTAAGACTGTTAAAACAGGTGATCATCTCCGAAAATATTGATGTAAAACGCTGGACGCCACGCCACATGGCTCATTTGATTGATGGCTGGAAAAATCGTGGCCTTGGCCCCGATAAAATAACTGACAGTGATGGCTGGGACTTTGCCAATGGCAAGGGGGCAAAAGTATATAAAATCTACCAGCACCGGCTTAAAACCCTAAACTCGGTAGATTTTGGCGATCTGCTTTTACATACTCTGAGCTTGTTCTTGCAGAATGAGGATGTGCTGGCAGAATACACCAGAAAATTTCGCTATATGCTGGTTGATGAGTATCAGGACACCAATATTTGCCAGTATTTATGGCTTCGGCTTTTGGCTCGAGGCTCAAACAATCTGTGCGTGGTTGGCGATGACGACCAGTCAATATACGGCTGGCGCGGAGCCGAAGTAGATAATATCTTGCGGTTTGAACAGGATTTTGCCGGAGCCAGAGTAATAAAGCTTGAACAAAACTATCGTTCAACAGAGCATATACTGGCGGCGGCCTCGACGCTTATTACTGCCAATGAAGACCGGCTTGGAAAAACCTTGTGGACTGATGAGGGCGGAGGGGAAAAGGTCAAAGTGTTCGGCGTATGGGATGGTGAAGCCGAAGCTGTGGCCGCTGTGGATGAGATTGAAAACTGGTATTCCACAACCAAATCCTATGCCGATTGCGCCATATTGGTTCGTGCTTCCCGGCAAATGCGCGCATTTGAGGAACGTTTTATTCAATTGGGGCTGCCCTATCGGGTAGTTGGCGGCCCCAGGTTTTTTGAACGCCTGGAGGTTCGTGATGCCCATGCCTATATGCGGGTGATAGCCTCTGATAATGATGATCTGGCCTTTGAACGCATTGCCAACACCCCCAAACGGGGGGTTGGAGCGGCCAGCATGCAAAAAATACAAATGCACGCGCGATCTTCCAGTTTACCATTAATGACAACAGCCCGCCAGATGATCCAAAGTGGTGAAATCTCCGGCAAAGCCCGCACCGGACTTGCTGCATTATTCAAGGATATTGAGCATTGGCGGCAAATGGCACAAATGCTTGATCATGCCCGATTGGCCGAAATGGTGCTTGATGAAAGCGGCTATACTGCCATGTGGCAGGCCGATAAAAGTCCGCAGGCTGAGGGCCGGTTGGAAAATCTAAAAGAACTGGTGCAGGCCATGTCGGAATTTGATAATCTGGAAGGCTATCTGGAGCATGTGGCTTTGGTGTCAGAGCGCGATACCGGCCCATCCGATGACCAGATCAGCCTGATGACTTTACATGCGGCCAAGGGGCTGGAATTTGCACTGGTAATTCTGCCCGGATGGGAGGAAGGGGTTTTCCCATCTCAGCGCTCTTTGGACGAAAGTGGCAATCGGGCCCTGGAAGAAGAACGCCGGCTGGCCTATGTGGGCCTTACCCGCGCCCGCAAACAGGCAATTATCTATTTTGCTGCAAACCGACAGATTTATGGCCGCTGGCAAGCTGTGCTGCCTTCGCGCTTTGTGGATGAATTACCTCTGGAGCATGTGGAAGCCCGCTCCGAAACCGGATATTACGGCCAACAGGGAAATAACAACCATAGCAGCGATGAAGCTAAAATTTCATCATATAACAGCCCCGGATGGCAGCGCTTGCAATCCGCAAAAAATCACAAGACAATAGAAGGCTCGGCCAGACGACTTACCAAACCCAAAACATCTGGATTTTCCGCAGGCGAGCGTATATTTCACCAGAAATTCGGCTATGGCCGGATTACAGCCATAGATGGCGACAAGGCAGAAATTGCATTTGAAAAGGCCGGTAACAAGAAACTGATAACAGGTTTCTTGGAAAAAACCTGAGCCAAATGCAAGGATGGACTTAAGGATCGAAGTCCGGTGTGACGAACGTGGTGGGTTCGAGGCCCGCGCTTAAACCAGCCGCTAGGCGGTAGGACACTAAAAGAGCTTCCCACTTTTGCTAAAAATACAAATCTTTATCTGTCGCATTTTTGGCCGCAAAACCGCTTCCCACTTTTGCTAAAAATACAAATCTTTGTTTATCGCATTTTTGGCCGCAAAACCGCTTCCCACTTTTGCTAAAAATGCTCTAAATCAAGATCAAAATGCCCGGCTCTTTTACAAAAGCCAGGCATCTCATTTTCGCAAATCAAAATGTATCAGGTAGCCTTGGCTCTTCTGGCTGCTTTTTCGGCTTCAATACGAGCCTTCTCCTCGGCCAGAATAGTTACGCATTCGGCTGTTATTTGCTCCATACCCTCGATCTTGGTATCTCCCATCCGGCGTACCCGATCCTCCTGGTTTTTACATTCATCAAGCTTAACCGCTTTTTGAAAAGCAAGTTTCTTCCTCTCTACCTCAAAGCTGCCCTTGATAAAGGTAATCCAGCCCGAAGCTGCTTTTCGTGAATATGAATAATTCAAACCCTTCTCAAATTCTTTAAGAGCAGCGCGAAGTTTGCCGCGCTCATACAGGGAATTGGCGATAAGAACATACACATTACCAGGCTTTTTTAACCCACCTTTGGCCAAAGCCTTGCGAAATGCCTCTTCAGCTTCCCTGTATTTGGTTTCAGCAAAATATGCTTCACCCAATTGCTCATACAACCTGCCATTAGAGGCCGCATCAGCCGCCTGGCGCAATACAGGAATCGCCTTGTCATATTCACGGGCCTGACGCCACATGTTTGAAAGCAGCTCAAGGTTTTTCTTGTTTTTTGCTACACGCCCGGCATTCATCTCTCTTTCGAGAATCTTGGCGCCCCGATAGGGAACTTCGTAAAAAGAGTAATACTGGCTTAAAGCAACTAACTCACTTTCCTTGGTTAAAAGCCCGTTCAAATACATGATCTTGTTAATTTCAAATGCTTCCTTGGATTTGTTTGCCTGTTGCTTTAGTGATGCAATGGCATTCCACGCATTCTTGTCATCAGGCCAAATTGATACCTGCTGCTCGAGCAGTGACGCTTGTTTGCCGTACATTTTCAAGGTGTTATAGATGAAATTCAGCAAATCAAAATGCTTTTTCATCTTCGGATTTGCCATGCGAAAGCCTGCTTCTGCGTGCGGCAATGCCCGGCGGAATTTTTCCTCTTGCGCCCATGCCACAGCAATCATCATATGAATGGGCTCACTTCCCTTGCCGCCGGCTTTTAGCCAGCTTTCCAAAATTGTCGCGCCTTTGGCATATTGATTTTCTGCAATCCACAATTGCCCAATATTCAAGGTCAGGCTGGCTACTTCATCGGGGGTAAATGCACCTGTTGCTATTGCGGCCTCCCAATCTGCAATCGCCCCTCTGGTATTATTGGTATTATAGCGTGCCGATCCACGTAACTGATGACTGATAGCCTTTTCGAACGGGGACAGACCTTCATCGGCCAAAACAGAATCAAGAACAGCAACAACCTGAGCATATTGTGGTGGCTCGGACTGCATAAACTCCTGTGCCTGGATTAGCTTTTCACCAACCTTCGAAGACATTGCCCGGCCTTCTACTTTTTCTTCCTTGTCGCGCTTGCGTTGCGCCTCGGCGGGAACGGCAACAGCAGCAACAATAAGAACAGCCAGAGCTGCAGTTGCAAATTTGCGGATCATCATATTAAACCCTGATTTGTTAGCGACCGACATCTAGTTTTCCTTACGAATGTTTTTTTCGAATCTGGTTCGGATCAATCTGCTAGTTGAAACCTAATAACAGTAACAACGCCAGTACGAGCCACAGCCTTGCCATCAATGATTTTTGGATTGTACTTCCACTTTTCGACTGAGCGCTTGGCAGCCCGTGCAAATACGGAACTGGTGCACTCTGTACGTACATCATAGGTTTTGCCCACAGGACTAACATTGAAAAATGCAGTACACTGACCAGACAGGCCACGCTCTGCGGCGCGAGGCGGATACATTGGAGGAATACGAACCAATGGCTGGGCATTACGATCTGACACATCAAAGTTCACCGAACCGCGATCAAGCCTTGGCGCATCAAAATCCGGAATTGCCCCGGCCACATTGGCAATGCCTTCTTTGGGCTGTGTGGCTTTTTGTTTTTCAATCTGCGGAGGTGGTGGCGGCGGTTTTACTTCCTTGGCACGCTCTGCCTGCACATCGCGCTGTCTTACGCTTAGCTCCTCGACTTTGGGGTTGATGTCAAATCTGGTCGCCTCCTCTTTCTCCGCCAGCACAACCTCTTTGGAGATCAATATCTTCATAAGCAGGAACAAGCCAATTGTAATAGCCCCGGCGAATGGTAAGCCTAAAAAAAAGCGCATCTTACGTCTCCAAAAATAAACCCATCAAGCCATATTACCGTACAATCAAAACACTACAGTGCGTTAACTGCCTACAAGCCTGTTGAACTTACTCTCCCTCTAACCATGCGGGCATGCCCACATATATCCTTCGAAAAACGTAGCAACCTAACTAAACACCAGATTGATACGACTAAACTTATAACCCCCAAATATGCCGATTTTTGGGCAGTTAGTTGTTCTCCACTGAAACCTTTACCGGAATACCAAGCTCGGTGAACATGTCCTGCACATCAAGCACCACACCGATATCGGCCTTTTCATCTCCGCGAATAGTGCCTTCTGCCTTGGGATTCTCTGCTTTCATCGCAGCCAAGGCAGATCTTACAGCGTTCATCGGCACCGGATTTTTATTGATCCAAACTACCGAATCCGCAGCAATGCCGACCATAATTGAAGGTTTTTCCGAATTAAGCTTCTCTTGCCAGGATGGTTTTACCACATCAACACCAGGCTCTTTTACAAAAACCGCAGTCACAATAAAGAAGATCAACAAGATAAACACCACATCAAGCATGGGCGTCATATCAAGATCCACATCACTTTCGCTTTGTTCAGGACGGCGTCTAGCCATGAAACTTACTCCTGCTTTGGTTTTGGGCAGAACCCAAACCGCATATTACTTTAGAAACCAGGGCATTATAAGGCATGAAAGACCTCACTCACCCTCACGCTTGATCATGGCCGGGGCACCGGAAAGTCGCGCTGCCTGAAAAACTGCAACCACAACTCCATGATCGGCTTCATCATTAGGCACAATCAATACTGAGCTTTCCCCATTATCAGCTAAAAACCGCTGAATAGCCGGGCCAACGCGACGAACATCTGTTGGCGTCTGATTTACAAAAATCAGGTTCCGGTCATTGATCTGAACAAGAATCACCGGCGGCGCATCAGGTGGAATAACCTGATCCTCTGGAGGTGGTGGAGGCGGCTTCATATCAATGGTTTTTTCCTGCACAAATACCGCAG
>JALSYJ010000312.1 GCA_027071965.1 Robiginitomaculum sp.
CTCCTAACCAAATGCATCACCAAGATACACCCGTCGTACATCGGGATTGGTTAAAATCTCGTCTGGATTTCCTTCAAAAAGCACTTCACCTTCAAAAATAATTGAAGCCCGATCTACAATTTCCAATGTTTCTCTTACATTGTGATCCGTAATCAGGATTCCAATGCCTCTTCCGGATAAAAATCTTATCAGTTCCCGGATATCGGCAATCGCCAGAGGATCAATACCGGCAAATGGTTCATCCAGCAAAATAAATGCCGGGCGTGTGGCCAATGCTCTGGCGATCTCAACCCGCCTGCGCTCACCACCGGAAAGAGACAAGGCAGGTGCCTTGGCTAAATGTGCAATGTGCAACTCATCAAGCAATTGATCCACGCGCTGTTTGCGTAAATCCTTATTTTTTTCAACAACCTCAACAACACCCATTACGTTTTGTTCTACGCTTAAACCTCTGAAAATTGAGGCTTCCTGAGGCAGGTACCCAACCCCAAGGCGGGCGCGCTGATACATTGGCAGGCGGGTTATATCTTGTTCATCGAGGAGTATTTTGCCGGAATTTGCGCTAATCAATCCGGTAATCATATAAAAACAAGTTGTTTTTCCGGCACCATTTGGGCCGAGCAGCCCCACAACCTCACCCTGTTTTAAGGCAATATCCACCCCCTTGACCACTCTTCTCCGGCCAAAAGATTTGCAAAGCTGCCTTGCCACAAGCCCCTCGGATATGGCTTTAACCTTGCTGGTTTCAACACTCATCGACTGATTCATCAACATGCCTTACATTTTATCCAAAGGTCATTCATCTGATGAACTTAACCTGATTGTTACGCAAATCAGCTCTTGCCTTTTGGTGGAAAGAATACCGAACGCACCCTGTTCGTGGATCTGCGGCCCTTGGTTTTCGCTTCAAAAGAAGCTTCTCCGGTTTTGATGTGGATGGTCAACTTGCTACTTCGTATCACATTGCCATCCTGAGTAACCACCACATCGCCGGTAAGGGCGATCGTATCTGTGACAACCTGATAAACCGCCTTATCACCTCGCGCCACTTCACCAGGGGTAGTGTAAAACACATTACCAAGGGCGGTAATTGTCTGAATATCCCCCCATGATGCGCTTAATGCCCCGTCGGTTCTACTGGCTTCACCTTTGGCAAATTGCACTTCAATACGATCAGCCTGCAGTCTGGAATCACCCTGAAGAACATCCACATGGCCGCTATATATAGCAATGTTCTTTGCGTCGATAACCTCCAACTCGTCGGCACTAATATCAACCGGGCCGCCAGATGATGACAATTGCGCACTGGCTACACCCGTCAGCAGCAGAAAAAACAAGGCCGCAAACAGTCCAGTCATCAACTTGTTATTCATCACCATCATCCTTTTTTTTACTATTCATTGGTATTGAGGTCGTGACACGACCGCGAAATACGACCCGCTCACCGCCATTTAAGATTTCGTACCCGTCGGCTTTGATATCGCCCATCGGCCCGGTTCCCTCTACGGCTTCCTCGCCAACAATCCGATCCTTTTTTATATCAATTTTTGCCGTGCTGGTATCAAATACAAACCCGCCAGATGTTTGTAATTGCACCTCATCAAATAACTCCAGTGTTTTATTCTGGTCATCATAGACGCCGCGGGCAGCAGTGACATTAGGGTCATCCCCCCGTCCCAGTTGCGGACGTACCAGCTCGGTAATCGTCTCTTCTTCTGACAGGGTAGCTGCGGTTTCTGCCTTTACCACATATTGCCCATTGGATTCATCACGGCCAGTATATACCGGATTTACGATTAGCATTTTACCCGGATCAATATCCTGTACCTGCGCTACAGGGGGCGCAGGCTCTGGGTTTTTGGTATTATATATTACATAGCTGGCAACAAGGCCGATAATACTAAGTGCAGCAGACACGAAAGTCACACGCAATATCCTGACCACAACTGAGCGCCGACGAGCCGACGTCAGGGTCAAGCGCCTGGAAGGCTCCCAGCCATTTGAAGCTGTATTTACCTGCAATGCCGTATCCATACTCATAAGCACCTTTGTGATTCAAATACTCTTACCATACAGGAAAGATTTTGCCAGAAGAACCATTACAAGACCATGGTTGCGGCTAAATCATGACGAAAATAAGTATCTATGAATTAAATCAGGATCAGCGATGAGCAAAAACATCGGTCTCTGCCCAACCAGCCAGATCAAGCATGGCACGAACCGGAAGAAAATCAAAACAGGCTTGCGCAAGCTCTAATCTACCTTCTCTGGCTAGCATTCCATCCAGCTTGTCCCGTAACTCGTGCAAAAACAACACGTCTGACGCGGCATAGTTTTGTTGAGCTGTCGAAAGTTCCACAGCCCCCCAATCAGAACTTTGCTGCTGTTTTGATAATTCACGTCCCGCAAGTTCGCGCACCAGATCCTTTAACCCGTGCCGGTCTGTGTAGGTGCGCACCAGCTTTGAAGCAATTTTGGTGCAATAAATTGGCGTCATCATCACACCAAGATACTTTTGCACCATCGCCACATCAAACCTGGCAAAATGTAGGATTTTTACAATTGAAGGATCAGCAAGCAATGCCTTTAAGTTTGGGCAATCATAGGTGTCGCGATCCAATTGCACCAGATGGGCATCACCGTCACCTGCTGATAATTGCACTATGCAAAGCTTATCCCGCTGTAGACTTAAGCCCATGGTTTCAGTGTCTATGGCCACCCCATTGGTAAATTCTATCCCTGTCGGCAGGTCATTCTTGTGTAGCGTTATGCTCATGGCCTTGTCTCATCTGTTTGACTTCACCATTGCTTGTAAAGGTACAAGGCCAAGGCCGCAACCAGCAGAAACATACGAAGCAGGTATGGATAAGGCCGCTTTATGGTTTGCGCGCCATATACATGCAGATGGTTCCGGTAAGGGTGGAAATTCTGCGAGTTTCCCTGATATCCATAAAACCGGCCTTGGCAAGTAAAACCGGCAGAATTCCCCGGGCATTTGGTGTGGTGTCGCGCACCCCGTCGATCAACTGAACCGTTATTCGGAACAAGAATTTCATCAACAGGGATTTTTGCAGACCATAATCGGCAATATGAATTTCACCATTTTTTGGGAGTTTTTTATAAGCAAGATCAATAATACGTCGTTTCTCATCTAACGGAACCTGATGAAAAACCAGACTGGAAATAATTTTGTTCACTGATTTATCCGCAAGTAAATCAGTAGAAAAAAACCCGGTTTCAAACTGTGCACAAATTCCGGCTTTGCCTGCTTTTATTCTGGCTCTTTTGACAATGTCGGCATCTGGGTCGATCCCGATATAACTGGTTTTTGGTGAACTTCGCAGCAAGTCCACAGCCAAGGAGCCTGTGCCTGAACCCACATCTATAATGCTGTCTGATGGCTGCGCTGATATCTGATTCACAAACTCGTGGCGCCAGATATGTTCACGGGTAAGTCTTAAAATCGCCCAGTCATATAACGGGCTAAGTGCTGCAAAACCCAATGCCGGTGTAAACTCTTTTTCCATGCTGACTCCTGATAATGTAATACAGAGCATTTTTAGCAAAAGTGGGAACCGGTTTTGCGGCCAAAAATGCGACAAAATAAAGGTTTGCATTTTTAGCAAAAGTGGGGAGTTCTTTTTATGCCCTATCGCTTCGCTGCTTGAGGACGGGTTCTTGCGGTTCAAAAATGCCATAGAACAAGGATTAGAGTATTCTTAGGAAAATGCTTGAACGCAGCGGCTACTTGAGCGCGGGTGTTTGCGCTGTGAAAATTTACTCTGATACCGGGATAATTTGCCGCATGTGCAATTGCGCTTATTCGAAAGACAGTAAGCGGCATGCTCCGATTACGAAAATACTGGATTTATGCAGGCGTGTTTATTGCAGCCATATTGGCAGCAGCAGCTTTAATTGTGTAAGCATGCCTGAAACAAATTACGCTGCACAAGTCTCGCCATTATAACCGTCGATCTGCGGCGGTATTGCAACTGGAAACAAGACCAGGCGCACATCGGCAAATAAATCAGCAGCCTCGCTCCAGATCCGGCTTTGTTCTGTTGCCGAGCTGGCGGCCCGCAAATCTGCCAATTGCCTATCAGCATCTGCAGCCATGCCGCGAAAAATACAGGCAAGATCAGCAGGGCCATCATTATCATCAATATAGCTGGCTGCCTCTTTGGCAAGTCTGGCAAATTTTTCAAAGGCAATACCGGTTTCATCACTTATCATTGCTGTGCCCTTTGAGTTCTGGGCTGTGGCTTGTTGCTTAGCCCTTATCACCAGCAGATCACTTAAAGTCAGTATTGGTGCAAAGGCCGGGTTGTTGCCATCGCCCACCTCCACAGCCGCAGGAGTAGATAAATCCACCACTGAAGGGTCAATTTTATTTGACGGGGGAGCAGAAGAAAAAAACCAGAGCGATGCAATAAAAACCGCGGCGATTATGATCCAGATGATCTTTTGCATAAGATTGACCTGTTTGATGTCGGCTTTTGGCTTGATCCTTTGCGCCTTGTGAGGTTCAAAGGGTTATGGAACGCTACAACACATTACCAGACCTTGCCAAGGCCGCTGCCAACTTACAAGAAACAAGCTTTCGGGATTTATTTGCCAATGATCCTGATCGTGTGCACCGCTTTAGCCTGTCTCTGCCGTGCATACATGCAGATTTTTCCAGACAAAAAATAGACAGGCAGGTTCTTGATCTGTTGTGTGAATTTGCTGAACAACGACAGGTGGCCAGTTTTTTACAGCAAATGGCAGAAGGAAAAACCGTCAATTCTTCGCAAAACCGGGCAGCCTTGCATATGGCGGCGCGCGGACACAGTAATGATCTGCCACGGCAGGTTGATCCTGAAAACTGGGAAAGCGCAAGTCAGCGCATAACAGATTTTGTCAGCGGCCTTGATAATGGGACAATTACCGGAGCCGATAACCGGCAGATTTCCACCATAGTGCATATTGGCATTGGCGGCTCTGAACTAGGGCCAAAAACCGTTTACACGGCACTGAAGCGTTCGGCCCGACAGGCAATAAAACTTCGCTTTGTGGCCAATCTGGATCCGGCATGTATCAATGATGCCCTGAGCGGCCTTGATCCGGCAGCAACCCTGATCATGGTGGTATCAAAATCATTTACCACTCTTGAAACACTGGCCAATGCTAAAATAGCCCAAAGCTGGCTGCAGCAGCATATTGGCAAACCTGCAGGGCATGAGCAAATATTTGCTGTTACCAATAACCGTGAAAAAGCCATCAGTTTTGGTGTGCCGGAGCATCAGGTGTTCGATCTGCCGGAAGCAATCGGTGGCCGATTTTCCCTTTGGTCATCAGTGGGGGTGTCGCTTGCTGCGGCTCTTGGTGTCAAAACATGGCAGCAATTGCTGGACGGAGCCAGAGCCATGGACAGGCATGTATTACAGGCACCGGCCAGAGAAAACATGCCAATGCTCTCGGCATTGATCAGTTTTTGGAATTTGAATTTTCTAAAACTTCCCGGAAGGGCGATCATTCCCTATTCAGAACGACTCGCTCCTTTGGTTTCGTGGGCACAGCAATTGCTAATGGAAAGCAATGGCAAAAGCGTACAAAGTGATGGCAGCCCGGCGGCCCTTTGTCCTGCACCAATTGTCTTTGGCGATGCTGGAACCAATGCTCAACACGCGGTTTTTCAAGCCTTGCATCAGGGAAAAACCCCAATACCGGTAGACTTGATCGCAGTCTTGCGCGATAGGGAAAACAATCTGGAACAACATAGGCAGGTGCTGGCTAATATGCTGGGACAGGCCAGTGCGCTAATGGTGGGCAGGGACAGTGAGGATCCGCAACAGCACTTTGCAGGAAACCGTCCTTCAACTACTGTTTTGCTTGATGATTTATCTGCTTTCGCCTTAGGAAAGCTGCTGGCATTTTATGAGCATGAGACCGTGATTCTGGCACATTTATGTGCCATCAATCCGTTTGATCAATGGGGAGTTGAATTGGGCAAAAGTCTGGCTGCTACAATTGAACAGCGCTTATCGGGAGCGGAAGAACCAAAACTTGATATAGCTACTGAGGCCGTGCTCCAAAGAATAAAGGCAAAACAAAGCAATGAGTAAGAACAAGAAGAACTTTCGACCAAAAGCGCGCCGGGTAAAGGGGTTTGAAGATCGCTCTGGTGCTGTTTTGCGCTCGGAACAACAATTGCTTGGCGCCGCAGCAAGTGTCTTTGATGCTCACGGGTTTGAACCATTGGCCACGCCTTCTTTTGAATATGCCGATGCTCTGGGCAAGTTTCTGCCTGATGAAGAGCGTCCCAATGAAGGAGTATTTGCCATTGAAGATGATGATCGGCAATGGCTGGCCTTGCGTTATGATCATACGGCACCTTTGGCCCGGTTTGTGGCACAGAATTATGATGGACTGGCCAAGCCTTTTCGCAGATATGCAATGGGATCGGTGTGGCGCAATGAAAAGCCGGGGCCGGGTAGGTTTCGTGAATTTATCCAGATAGATGCCGATACCGTAGGCAGCAAAAACCCTGCCGCTGATGCCGAGATAATATTATTGGCTGCCGAAGTTATGCGAGCCATACCGGCAATATCCAGCAATTTCACCATCAATATCAATGATCGCCGTCTGCTTGATGTCTTGCTAACAGATATCGGTATTGCCCAGAATGAGGCTGGAGCTTTGCAAAAAGGCATTGTGGTGCGCGCCATTGACAAGCTGGATCGTCTTGGCGAGCGCGGAGTTGAGCTACTGCTTGGTGACGGGCGCAAGGACGAAAGCGGCGACTTTACCAAGGGTGCCGGATTGTCACCTGCTGATATTGAAACGGTTTTGCGCTTTACAAGAACCGGGTGTGATCAACGCACAGACACGTTATCTGCTTTGCAAGGTCTGCTTGGAACATCGGAATCTGCCAGTTCAGCCCTTAACGAGTTAAAGCTGATTGATAATTTGCTTGAAAAATACGGACTTAACAGCCAGCAGGCACGCTTTGAACCATCTATTGTGCGCGGACTTGGCTATTATACCGGGCCGGTGTTTGAGGCAGATATCACTTTGCAGACCACAGATGACAAGGGTCGGCCTGTCCGTTTTGGATCCGTTGGCGGTGGCGGTAGATATGATGGCCTTGTCGCCAGGTTCAAAGGCGTGGAAGTTCCGGCAACCGGATTTTCATTTGGTATTTCCCGTCTGGCGGCAATGCTGGCAGGTTTTGCAAGTAAAGACGAACATCACAATGGGCCAGTGGTGGTTCTGGCGCTGGAGCCTGAACATATGGACAGCTATT
>JALSYJ010000313.1 GCA_027071965.1 Robiginitomaculum sp.
CACCCAGATACATTTTGGTGTCTTTAGGCTCTATTTCTCCGTGGCGCCGCTTGGAGCTGGCGGCAACCATGGCAAAACCGGTCTGCTTCGGAGTAAAGGCAATATTCACATGAGTTTCATGTTCAGATAAATCAAGATCAGTTATCTTTTGCCCGGCAATCTGCACCTCTATGTATGGGATGCGATCCAGTTTTGGCCCAAATTGTATATCCGGATATTCCAAAGCGCTGGTCAAGGCTATATTTACGGTTTCACCTTCTGCATAGATGAACTTTTCAGGCTGAACAAAAGTCTTGTGGGCAAGAGCTGCACCGCCAAGCATTGTCATAGGTATGGCAATTGCCATACCTGTCAGCAATCTGGATAAGCTGTTCCTTTTTGCTGGCTTTTGGGAATATTTTTGCTGCGGCATGTGCCTCTCCTTGGATTAAGTTCTCTTACGCTAAGATACAAAAATAATGATTAGCCCAAGCTCAGGCTCTAGTCCATCAATTGCTGCATCATAAAGGTATAGGACAATGCCTCGCGACGGGCGGTTTCTTTTAAGTTTGCCGCTGCAGAATGGCCGCCATCTATGTTTTCATAGTATAAAAACGGCTTATCAAGATCCTGCAGCAATTTGCCCATTTTCCTCGCATGGCCCGGGTGTACCCGATCATCCTTGGTCGAGGTCATCAAAAACATGGTTGGATAGGAAGTTGCCGGATTTACATTGTGATAGGGTGAAATTGAACGCAAAAAAGCTCCTTCATCCGGATCGTCAGGATTACCATATTCGCCCATCCAGCTTGCTCCTGCCAGCAATTTATGAAACCGCATCATATCAAGCAGGGGCACTTGCGATAAAACCGCATTCCATAGATCCGGGCGCTGAGTGTACATAACTCCCATCAACAACCCGCCATTGGAGCCGCCACGAATACCCAAATGTCTGGCACTGGTAAGATTATTGGAAATCAGGCTTTCGGCAACTGCAATAAAGTCGTCGTAAATCACCTGGCGTTTGGTTTTAAGACCAGCCTGATGCCAGTTTGGGCCAAACTCTCCACCGCCACGAATATTTGCCAGTACATAAGCGCCGCCATTTTCCAGCCACAGCTTTCCCAAAGTCCCTGAATATGCAGGCTGCAGGCTGACCTGAAACCCGCCATAACCATACAAGATGGTCGGGGTTGTGCCGTTCATTTCGGTGTCTTTGCTGCGCACCAGAAAATATGGAACCTTTGTGCCGTCTTTTGAAATTGCTTCTAATTGCTCCACCACCAGATTGCTGCTGTCAAAGCGCGTGGGTAGCGATTGAATGACGGTAGAGCTGTTTTTGGGAACATCCACCATCATAAGGCTGTCGGGTCGAAGAAAGCTCTCCGTATTGGCAAAAATTACATCAGACTGGGCATTTGCCGATGAAATTCCGATATTACCATTTTCGGGCAGATCAAGCTGCTTTGCCGACCAGCTTTCACCATCAAAGGTATAGCTGAACACTTTGCTGGTTACATTCTCAAGCATTGCAATTATCAAGGAAGAACGGGTCGCAGAAATGCTGTCAATTGATGAACGGGCATTGGGCATGATCACTTGCGTCACCTTGCCAATGATTCCGCTTTGCATAAATGCCGGAAGATCAAATGAAACAAGAGCGCCTTTGGGCCAGACCATCCCATCGTGCTGCCAGTCCTCTTCCAAAGACAAAATCACCTGACCGGCAAATACTTCGCGGAAGCTGGATTTGGAAGGGACGGGTAGTTGTACCGGTTTTGCATCTTCGGGCAAATACCACCATGTTGTATCATAAAAGGTATCGGCCTCAGAGGCGAACATCACGC
>JALSYJ010000314.1 GCA_027071965.1 Robiginitomaculum sp.
CGGGGTTCCGGTGGAGGAAAGCGTTGCTGCAATCTTGCGGCCAATATGACCAGATTTTCCAATGCCAGAAACGATGCAGTGCCCTTTGGTGGCAAATATCATTCGTGCTGCCTGTGCCATTTGCGGCCCTATCTGCCCGCCAAGCTGGTGCAGGGCATCGGCCTCAATTTGAATTACCGATCTGGCAAGGGTTAACAGTTCAGCATCATCGGGGTGTTTGTTCATTTGACTTTCCGGGTATAGATAGTTGCGCTCAAACTGCGACAGGCATGGCCTTAAAGCAAGCCCTGCTTTTGGGTTTGGCGGCAGGACTGGTTCTTGAATTACAGGATGTTTGCGCTTGTTTTGCGGGCTTAAGTGCTGCAAAGTTTTGTTTTTCAGAGTTTGGGGAAATAATGAGCAGTCAACTAAATACGCAAAAGTTTGAGGCTTTGCTTTTGGCTGTATTTCATGCCGGGCAAGTGATTTTGGATATTCAAAAAACTGGTGTTTCGGCTTCCATCAAACAAGACGGATCCCCGGTAACAGAGGCTGACCGTCAGGCGGAGGCTATACTGTTAGCGGCGCTGCAAGAGGATTTTGCACAAATTCCGGTTATTGCCGAGGAGGACATATCCTCTGGGCATTTGCCCGAGATCGGCCAGAGTTTCTTTTTGGTTGATGCCCTTGATGGCACCAGGGAATTTGTACGCGGCGGCAGTGATTTTACCGTAAATATCGGCCTGATAGAAGGTGGGTTGCCGGTGTTTGGGATAGTATATGCGCCCGTCGGCAACAGGCTGTTCGTTGGTGATAAAGGTAATGATGCGTGGGCAGGGCAAATGACTGAGCAAGATGGTTCATTACTGATCAGGCAGAAGCGCCAATTGGCGGTTCGTGCAGTTCCTGACGGCCAGATAACCGCCGTGGCAAGTAAGTCCCATCGGGATCAGCAAACTGATAAATGGCTGCGTGATCATCAGATCAGCCAAATTGTTTCTGCTGGCTCCAGTATCAAGTTTTGCATGTTGGCAGCAGGAAAAGCCGACATTTATCCGCGCTTTGGCCCGACCATGGAATGGGATACAGCCGCCGGACATGCAGTGCTTTGTGCCGCCGGGGGTGCGGTGACAGGTATTTCTGGGGAGCCGTTTTTATACGGCAAACGGGATCAGGATATCCCGTTCATAAATCCGGGTTTTATTGCCAGCGGAGGTGGTTTTAGATGAGCCTTCCTCACCAGTTGAATAGTGATTTTGTCTGGGAAGATAGACCATTAACCGGTTTGAGCAAATTATCGGCACCACAAGTTTCTAAGTTTAATAACGATGGTTTTATAACTATAAAACAGGCTATTACCGGGGATTTCTTAAAGAAAACAATTGTAGAGGTAGACAGTTTTGCTGCCAATGCCCCGGCCAGCACATTAGTTGATTACAGGGGCGAAGAGTTAGCAAATTACGCTAAGGATGAACTTAGCTTTACCTGCAATCTGGTTGCAAAGTCTTCGGTATTGGCTGATTTTTACCAAAGTCGGCTATTTTCCGGAATTACCAGAGATCTGTTGGGAAGGGCGTGTCGGCTTTATTGGGATCAGGCAGTATATAAATATCCGCAAAAAGGCGGCGAATTTCCATGGCATCAGGATAATGGCTATACATTTGTGTCTCCGCAACAATATCTTACATGCTGGCTGGCATTAAGTGATGCGCCGATTGAGGCCGGGTGTCCGTGGGTGATTCCCGGTGCACACCGCTTTGGAACTTACTTGCACATTCAACAGCCATACGGGCTGGAAATAGATGATGTGCGTAGCATGATTAAACAATATGGTGAAG
>JALSYJ010000315.1 GCA_027071965.1 Robiginitomaculum sp.
TTTGGTAACAGGGTTGCATTGGCCCGAAAGCCCTCAAATGCCTTAATCAGCGCCAGGCCAGCATAGGAAATTGGTGCAGTTTTAGTCATATTGCGTCTCACAACGAAACAGATTGGCTATAGTTCAGCCCTGTTCCTGCAAGCTGCGGGCCGAAGGGCTAAAACCCGGGAAGTTTTCGCAGAACTTCAACGGAATCAGTAGCGGTGAAGCTGGCATAGAACCCACCACCTGAACCGCCGCCAATAACATATAATCCAGCACCTGCTGCTATGGCACCAGCTCCGGTACGTGGTGCCGACAGATCCGGGCCTCGCGACCAATTTCCGCTATCCGGATCTAAGACCCAATGGTCTTTTAAGGTTTCGCCACGGCCACCACCCCTGCCGCCCATCACATGAATTTTGCCGTTAAATACTGCCGCTGCATGGCCGGAACGAGCCAAAGGCAGCGGCGCTCCTATCCGCCATGTTGCCGTGGGAATGTTAAATATATCCAGCCTGTTCGAAGGGGAACTGGCAGAACCTCCGCCAATAAAATAAATATCATCACCCAAGGCCAGAGCAACACCACCACGGCGGGCAGCAGGCCCGCCCTCAAGCAATTGCCACTGATTGATTGCCGGATCAAATATGGCCATTTGATTGGCAATATCACCGGAGCCGCCTATTGCGTATATCTTCCCCCTGGCTGCGACCATGGAAAATGCCGCCCGACTGCCCGGCATGGCCGGAGCCTGCACCCATTCGCCACCGGCTTCGTCATAGCTCCACATTTCGTTGCCGGGGCTGCCATCTCCATCTGCCGCATAGCCACCGGCAGCATATAGTTTCCCATTTAGAGCCGCCAGACCAAATTGCTCCAGACCTACGGGCAAGGCAGCAATACTGCGCCAACTGCCTGCCGCCGGATTATAACGCTCGGCCACGCTCATTGGTGCAAGCCGCCCGGCACCACCAACCGCATATATTTTACCATCCATTTGCGCCACAGCCAAAGCCGCACGCGCGGTTCCCATCGACTGGCCTTCGCTCCACCCTTGAGCAAAGCCAAAACCGGGAACCAGCAACAAGATAACAAAGGCAATTACGCGCATGAGAAATTCCTCAATTTGAAAGAACCAGCGCCGCCAGCCCTAAAAACACAAAAAACCCAACAACATCAGTCACAGTGGTCACAAACACACTCGAGGCCACCGCCGGATCAGCATTTAACCGCTTCAACCCAAGAGGCACCAGCACGCCAGCACTTCCTGCAACAATATGGTTTACAACCATAGCCGATGCAATGACCATGGCCAGAGAAAGCGATTGAAACCAGATCAATACAATAATAGCCATAATAATGGCAAACAAAAGGCCATGTACGAAACCGGCCAGAGTTTCCCGCCAGATAATTCTTCTGGCATTTACTGCAGTGATCTCGCGCATTGCCAAAGCCCGCACCGTTACCGTCAGCCCCTGAGTGGCAGCATTGCCACCCATAGAGGCCACAATCGGCATTAACACCGCTAATGCTATAACTTTCTCCATAGAACCTTCAAAAATAGAAATTACCATGGAGGCCAGAATAGCCGTTGCCAAATTCACAATCAGCCATGGCGCCCTGCCTAAGACCACATCCAGCACCCTGTCGCCGACACCGGCCTCAGAAACCCCGGCTAAAGCCAGCAAGTCCTCGGTATGCTCATCTTGCATCACCTCCACCATATCATCCATGGTCAACATACCCACCAACCGGCCAGAATCATCTGTTACCGGGCTTGATGGAAGGTCATATTTCTCAAATAAATAAGCAGCATCCTCTTTATCTGTTTCCTGCGTAACCAAAACCTGTAAATCGGTCATCATATCTTTTAGCTTTACCTGGTTTTCTGCACGCAACAAAGCAGACAAGGCAATTTTCCCTATGGGGCGATAGGACGGATCAACCACATATACTTCGTAAAATATCTCCGGCAACTGCTCTTTTGGCATTTGCCGAATAGCATTAACCGCCTGTTTTGCCGTAAAGAATTTTGGCAGCGCAATAAATTCGCGTTGCATCAGCCGACCAACACTATCCTCATTAAATGACAAGGAGTGTTCAAGTGCTACCCGGCTTTTTGGATCGACCTCATCTAAAACCTCGGCGCGAAAATCATCATCCAGATCCTCAACTACCTGTACCGCATCATCAGACTCAAGCTCGCCAATGGCATCCGCCACGGTTTTGGCATCAAGATCCTCAACCACGTCCTCAAGCAGATCATCAGAAAGCTCGCTTAAAACCTCTCCGGAAAAAACCGAGGGAATGGTCTTGGCTAATTGCTTTAGCTGATCTGAGGGTAATTGCTCTATCACATCAGCCGCATCAGCCGCATGCAAATCAGCCAGTGCCGCAGCCCCTGCCCCGGCATCATTTTTGTCAAGGGCATCAAATAGCAAAGCCAGCGCGTCCACATTTACATCAACGCCGCTGGTTTGCTCGCGATCTTTGCTGTGCTGGCTTTGCTCTGTCATGGCCTGCCTTTGATAATCAGATAGTTGTGTTTATGAGCCCAGAATAAGAGCCAGATTACCATAGGCTTATCAAGGCTCGCGATCAGCCCAATGGTATGAAACAATTTTATTTAATGTGTAAGCCTGTTTTTTGACCAAAAACAAGTTGCATCTAATCTTATATCTATATAACTAGATATATGGATACGAAAGAGGTAATAAGCGCGCTGGATGCACTTGCACAGGAAAACAGGCTGGCTGTTTTTCGTCTGCTTATTGCAATTGCCCCAGATGGCATGATGGTCGGAGACATTGGGCGCAAGATGAAAATACCCGCAACCACCTTGTCTTTTCATCTCGATAAATTGCGACAGGCGGGACTGATTGACAAGCACCGCGAAGGCCGGGCCAGTATTTACACAGCAAACTATACGACACTGGTTGGCACTATAAAATATCTTACAGAAAACTGTTGCAGGGATAGTGAACAAATGCCCTGCCATATCATCATCAAGGACAAGGCGGATTGCCAACAATGAAAACAAAAAGATTATCTTTTCTGGACAGATATTTAACCCTATGGATTATCATGGCGATGATATCAGGAGTAGCTCTGGGTAGTGCTTTTACTGATTTCCCTCTATGGCTGAACAGTTTAAGCATTGGCAGCACCAATATTCCGATTGCCTTTGGCCTGATCCTGATGATGTACCCGCCATTGGCAAAAGTACGCTATGAACAACTGCCAGGCGTCTTTCTTGACAAGCGTGTTTTATTGCTATCGCTGTTGCAGAACTGGCTTATCGGCCCGGTATTGATGTTTGTGCTCGCCGTTAGTTTTCTGGCTGATTATCCGGCATATATGACTGGCTTAATCTTGATTGGACTGGCTCGCTGTATTGCAATGGTCATAGTATGGAACCAACTGGCCGGTGGCAGTCGCGAATATGCGGCGGCTCTTGTGGCATTTAACAGTATTTTCCAGATTTTATTTTTTAGTGTCTATGCATGGTTTTTCCTGTCCGTATTGCCTGAGATACTCGGCTTGCAGGGACAAATAATCAATGTCAGTTTTGCCATGATTGCTCAATCAGTAATGATTTATCTTGGCATTCCTTTTCTCGCAGGCTTTCTTACCAGAAAGGTACTGATTAGCCGCAAGGGAATTGACTGGTATACAACAAGATTTGAGCCGCTCATTAGTCCGATCACCCTGATTGCCTTGCTTTTGACTATAGTTGCCATGTTCAGCCTAAAAGGAGCCATGGTTCTGGAATTGCCTTTTGATGTGCTGCGTATTGCGGTTCCGTTGACGATTTATTTTGTAGTAATGTTCCTTGTAAGCTTTGCCATGGGCAAGTGGATTGGTTCTGACTATGAGCGCACCACATCTATTGCCTTTACTGCTGCCAGCAATAATTTTGAGCTGGCAATTGCCGTTGCAATTGCTGCTTTTGGTCTGGCTTCACCAGTAGCATTTGCCACCGTAATCGGGCCTCTTGTGGAAGTTCCGGTATTGGTCTTGCTGGTTAGTGTTGCGCTTTGGCTAAAACGTAAATGGTTCGGATTGAGGTAGCGAATATGAAAACAGTTCTGTTTCTTTGTGTGGCCAACAGCGCCCGCAGTCAGATGGCTCAAGGGCTTGCACAACATTATTTAGGCGACAGGGTAACAGCTTTGAGCGCTGGATCTGAGCCATCTGGCAAGGTTAACCCGCTGGCCATTCAGATAATGCAGGATGCCGGTATTGATATCAGCGAACAATTTTCAAAATCTGTTGATGATATTGATCTTGATGAAATTGATATTGTGGTAACGCTTTGCGCCGAAGAGGTCTGCCCGGCAGCTCCTGGAAAATTTATGCGGCTGCATTGGCCGATTTCAGATCCGGCTGCTCTTGATACTGAACAGGCATTTGCAACAGCACGGGATTTGATTTTAGAAAGACTAATGAAGGATCTGCCCCGATAACAGGGTTATCATTTAGGGTCACAGGCAAGGGTCACTATTTAGGGTCAGCGCAATTTTGGCTGTCCCTTGAGTGATACTTGCGCCACCCTGCAATTACACCAAAGCAGTACTTTTTGGTAATAAAATAACCCTTAAATGACCCTTGGTGATACTGACTGACCCTTCCAATTAGGGGATAAGTGCAAGAGGTGCCCGCCTGCCCAAAAACTGTTATAATGTAAGGGTCGCGGCCAAAACCCTCGACAAAAACGCTCTTTGACAGGTAAATATCCATTCAAGCATCAAGGAATATAAAGGTTTGGGTGCGGCTTGGAAAAATCAGGCAAGACAGATAATCATAAATATCTTACGCCCATCCGCTTCTTATCCGCGAGAGGAAAAGGTGATTAAGCGTTTTTTACGGTGATTTCTTCAAAATTCCTGCGCAAATCTTCTGATTTTAGGTGAAAAAACACTTCGTACTTACATATGCAAACCGCGATCATAGGCGTCTAATACGCTTTCATGCATCATTTCGCTTAAAGTCGGGTGAGCAAAGACTGTTTCAAGCATCTCAGCCTCTGTGGTTTCAAGGGTGCGTCCAATAACGAAACCTGCGATCAATTCGGTAACTTCAGCTCCGACCATATGCGCTCCCAGCAATTCCCCGGTTTTGGCATCAAAAATGGTTTTGACCAACCCTTCGGCCTCGCCCAGTGCGATAGCCTTGCCATTACCAATGAACGGGAACCGGCCAACTTTTACGTTGAGTTTCTTCTCTTTGGCCTGTTCTTCGGTGATACCTACTGAGGCGACTTGCGGACGACAATAAGTGCAGCCCGGGATATTGGCATGATTAAGCGGGTGCGGGTTTTTGCCAGCAATTTTTTCTACGCAAATTACCCCCTCATGACTTGCCTTATGGGCCAGCCATGGTGGCGCAGTAATGTCCCCAATAGCATAAAGACCAGGTATATTAGTGCGCGAAAACTCATCGACAACCACATGACCCCGATCCAGCTTTACACCTAATTCATTCAGTCCGATCTTGTCGGTATTGGCTTCAATGCCAATTGCCAAAATCATTCGTTCGGCTTCTTGTTTCTGGATTTTGCCATCTTTCATGGTTATCTCGGCCACAATCGAATTGGCCTTCTTGCTTATGTTTTTGACTTGTGCGCCGGTTAAAATGTTCATGCCTTGCTTGGTGAATGATTTATGAGCAAAGGCGCTGATCTCGGCATCTTCGACCGGCAAGACCCTATCCAGCATCTCCACCACAGTCACCTTGCAGCCGAGGCTTTGGTAAAGGGAAGCAAATTCAATACCGATAGCCCCAGATCCGATCACCAGCAAGGACTTTGGCATGGTTTTGGGCACCATCGCCTCACGGGCAGTCCAGATCAGTTTACTATCTGGCTCAAGCCCTATTGCGGGCAAGGTTCTGGCTCTGGCACCTGTCGCCAGAATAACATGTTTGGCCTGCAGGCTGGTTTCCTTGCCGCTCTTATTACGGACTATAACCAATGGAGCAGGAGAGCCTTTGTTTATTCGAGCCTCGCCATCAATGACGTCCACCTTATTCTTCTTCAGCAAAAACGACACGCCCTGTGAGAGCTGACCTGCCACATCACGAGAGCGCTTTACAATCTTTCCTATGTCAAACCCCGGATTTTCCACGCTGAGCCCAAACTGATCAGCATGACGCATCATTTCAAAGACTTCTGCCGATCTAAGCAGGGCCTTGGTTGGAATACACCCCCAGTTAAGACAAACACCCCCTATGTGTTCACGCTCTATCACTGCGGTTTTAAGGCCCAATTGCGCGGCCCTGATAGCGGCCACATAACCGCCGGGGCCTGAACCAATAATTACAAGATCATATGTTGTAGCGCTCATTATACCGCCCCTATTCAGCTATCATTGCCGGAGCTTTCACCGGCTTGCTGTTTTCATCAACGGCAACCATGACAAAATGCCCCTTTGTTGCCTGTCTGCGTTCACCACTGTTCAGGTCTTCAGCCCATAACTGCACTTCCACCCTGATCGATGAGCGGCCAACACTTGAAATTCTGGCCGATAGCTCCACCAATTCGCCAACATGAATAGGGCTGGTGAAACTGATCTCTTTTAGGGCCGCCATTACCACCGAACATCGGGCATGGCGAGATGCCGCAACAAAAGCCGCTTTTTCCATCAAGGCCAGAGCCCTACCACCGAATAACAACCCTCGATGGTCTGTATCCCCGGGAAATACCAGTTCAACATTGCGGGTGTGTTCTTCTGACTCTGGCTGATATTCAGGAACAGGCGGTAAGGGGGTCTTGTTGGTTTTGCGATCATTGGCAACCATGGTGAATTCACCTTGTGTGGTTAACCTTCGTTCTGCTGTCAGCAGGTTTTCCGCAACCAGATTCACCCTAACCCGAATCGATGTGCGCCCGACGCTTCGCACTTCGCCAGTTAAATCAACAAGTTCGCCAACCAGAACCGGACTTCTAAAATCAGTGCGCTCCACTGCCGCAGTTACAAATCCGCGCCTGGCGAACCTTGCGGCAGCCAAAAACGCTACCTTATCCATAAGCGCAAGAGCAGCACCGCCAAACATATTGCCCTGATGGTTGGTCTGATCCGGAAACACCAGATCCATCAATCTGATTTGCTTATGAATACTCATCACGCGGCAAAGAACACATTATGCAGACCATCAATGATAAGCTGCATGGAAAGCGCTGCCAGAATCACTCCAAACACACGAGTAATCAAAGCACCAAAAGTATG
>JALSYJ010000316.1 GCA_027071965.1 Robiginitomaculum sp.
GTAATTTCCATTGCCGTATCATGGCGCCAGCGGGCTATACCCTTATGATCGCCACTTAGCAATACCTTTGGTATGTGCTTTTGCTCCCATTGTCGCGGTCTTGTATATTGGGGGTATTCCAGCAAGCCTTGCTCAAAGCTTTCCTCGATGGTGGAATCAGCATCTCCCAGAACCCCGGGAACCAGCCTGACGCAAGCCTCAATCATGGCCTGAGCTGCAACTTCCCCGCCGGCAAGCACAAAATCACCAAGACTGATCTCTTCCATTTCGCGCCCGTCAATTACCCGTTGATCAAGTCCTTCAAAGCGACTGCAAAACAATATCATTCCGGGCCCGGCAGCCAGTTCACGTATCCGGGACTGTTTTAGAGGTTTTCCGCGAGGACTAAGGTGAATAAGTGGCCGCCCATCCCGTTCAACGCTGTCTATGGCTGCTGCAGCCACATCGGCCCGCAAAACCATTCCCGGCCCGCCACCAGCAGGGGTATCATCAACAGAGGCGTGCTTGTGATCAGAAAACTTCCGAATATCCACGGCCTGCAATTGCCATTTTTGCTGCGCCAATGCCCGGCCAATTAACGACACCCCAAGCACGCCGGGAAAAGCCTCCGGGTACAAAGTTAAAACGGTTGCGGTGAATGGTTTAGTCACCTTGCTTTGCCTTTTTTGATGTTTCTTTGCTGTCCAGCAAAAAATCCTGCCAATTGGTAATCTGCACCTTTTGTTCAGTAATTGATACCACTGGAACATGATCCATAGTAAATGGCAGCATCCACGATCCCTTGACCCCCGGCGTATCACAAATCTCCAGCAAATCCGAAGCGCCAAAATTAAGTACATCCCCGATCCGGCCCATGGGCTTGTCATCGGGACCAAAAACCGCCAGCCCAATTAGATCCGAATTGTAAAATTCATCAGGCTCAGGCTCAGGCAGTTGCTCGCGCAGACAATAAAGCATTGTGCCACGCAAGGCTGCGGCCTCGTCGCGATACTGAATATCTGGGCTGCGCACAGCAAAGCCGCCTTTGACTGCACGCCATTTGTTTGTTTTCAAGATCACCTGACCTTGCTCGTCAACAAATGGCGCATAAGTCATGCACGCAGCCGGGTCATCGGTAAAGGACTTTACCTTAATCTCGCCTTTGGCGCCAAAGGCACCAGTGACCACCGCCACCAAAACGGTTTGCGAAAAATCAACCATAATGTAGGTGTTCTTGCATCATGGCCTGCTAAGATTTTAGTCTTTAGATTTTTCTGCATCTTTTGCAGGTTCTTCTGCCTTGGCAGCTTCCTTGGCTTCAGCCGCAGCGGCTTTTGCTGCTTCTTTTGCTTCTTTTTCAGCTTCTATTCGGGCTGCAGCTTTTTCCTTTTTCTCTTCAGCACGTTCCAGAGCTTTTTCACCGGGCTTGCCTTTATTTGGGTTATTGCCGTGTTTCCACTCCCACAAGCCAACAGTGCTTAAAAATCTGGCTACACGTTCGGTAGGCTTTGCCCCCTTGGAAATCCAGTATTTGATCCGCTCTTCATTCATCCGCACCCGGTTTTCGTGATCCTTGGGCAGTAATGGATTATAGCTGCCAACCTGTTCAATATAACGACCGTCACGTGGTGCGCGAATATCCGCAATCACAATACGGTAATAGGGCCGCTTTTTTGCGCCGCCTCTGGCCAATCTAATTTTTACAGACATTTTGTTTTCCTTGTCTTTTTGAGTTGTTCAATGAAGTAATTTTTACTTTTTCCCTGGCAATCTTGGCAGACCGCCTCCAGGAAGCCCCGGCAAACCACCAGAGCCTAATTTTTGTTTCATCTGTTCCAATTGCGCCGGGTCGATATCCCCCGCAGGCATTTGGCCCGGCATTCCGGCGCCCATACCACCAAACATGCCTTTTTTGCCGCCCTTACCCATTTTTTTCATCATGGAGGACATTTGCTTGTGCATTTTTAACAACTGATTGACCTGTTGCACTTCGGTACCGGAACCAGCAGCAATGCGTTTTTTGCGGCTGGCTTTGATGAGTCCTGGCTTGGCCCTTTCCAAAGGGGTCATGGAAGAAATAATCGCCAATTGCCGGGTGAATACGCTGTCATCCATACCAGCGCCATCCATTTTCTGTTTCATTTTGCCCATGCCCGGCAGCATTCCCATAATCGCCTGCAAGCCGCCCATTTTTTGCATTTGCTTTAATTGCTTGGCCAAATCATCAAAATCAAAGGCCCCCTTCTTCATTTTGGCCGCAAGTTTGTCTGCTTGCTTTTTGTCGATCATTTCTCCGGCTTGTTCGACCAGAGAAACAATATCACCACGACCCAAAATCCGCCCGGCTATTCTGCCGGCATCAAATTCATTAAGACCGTCAATTTTTTCAGATACACCCAGAAACTTTATCGGCAGGCCAGTAACACTTCGCATTGACAAGGCTGCACCGCCTCGGCCATCACCATCAATTCTGGTAAGAACCAGACCGGTTAAAGTCAGACGTTCATGAAAGCGCTGCGCAGTTTCAACAGCATCCTGACCGGTTAAGGCATCTGCCACCAGCAGGGTTTCTGTTGGTTTGCTGATATTAGCAATGGCAGCAACCTCAGCCATAAGTTCGTCGTCAATGCTGGTGCGTCCTGCCGTATCCAGAATTACCACATCAAACCCGCCTTGTCTGGCATGTGTCATGGCACGGCTGGCAATTTGTACTGGAAGTTGCCCGCCTATGATTGGCAGACTTTCAACCTCGGCCTGCATTGCCAATTGCGCTAATTGCTCCATTGCCGCCGGGCGGCGGGTATCAAGTGAAGCCAGCAGAACCTTCTTGTTAAATTTTGTCCGCAAGCGAAGAGCAATTTTGGCAGCAGTGGTGGTTTTACCAGAGCCTTGCAGACCCGCCATTAAAATTGCAACCGGGGGAGTAGCTGCCAAATTGATAGAAGGAGTAGCTTCTTCATTGCCCCCAAGCATGTCAACCAAAGCATCATGAACCACTTTGATCATTTGCTGGCCCGGGGTTACCGAGCGCAATACTTTGTCGCCAACGGCCTCTACCTCTACCTTGGCGATAAAGTCTTTTACCACCGGCAAGGCAACATCGGCCTCAAGCAGGGCGATTCGCACCTCGCGCAAGGCTGATTTTACGTCTTTTTCTGACAGGGAACCGCGACCGGTAAGACGATCAAATACACCGCCTAACTGTTCGGTTAAATTGTCAAACATCCGTCTTTCTTCCGTTCCTCTAAATATTGGGGCATTAAATTCCCTGCCGACAAGTTTCCTTCCACAGCAAAACGACCCCACTGAGCAAGCCATTGCCGGGTGGGGGCTCCGCTTGTCTCCCCCCGCCATGAGCAGGTTGTACAACCAGAGGCGTCGTCTGACGCTGTGAGATAGGCGGCGACTTCTAGACCGAAGCGCAAGCTGCGTCAACGGCAATCTGTTTACAGCACTTTCTATTGACCGGGTTTTCTGGTTTGACCTTGCGTTTCGACCAATAGTGCAAGCACCTTTTGCGGATCAGTGGTTTGCCCCTGATAGATACGCAATAACTGCTCGCATGATGGATATAAGGGTCGGGACTTTTCCGGATCCAGATATACCGGCTTGCCGGCATAGCAATCTATTACCTGTTCCATGGCTGTACTTGATAAGCGGTTTCCAGAAGCAGAAGAAGTTTCGGCATCTTGCATGGGGGGTACAAATGACAGGTCTGATCCTGATTCATAGGACTTTGCCGAGTATTGTTTATTTGTAGTGCCAACCGCTCTTACCATCACAGCATAAGAGCCGATGATAAGTGCAAGCGTAAACAAAAATAAAATAACCATTCCTCTCATACTCAATATGTAGCACGGATCGTACAATAAACAAAATTTACAGAAATGAGTGAACGCTGTTCACTTTATGAAAGAAGTGCGCTATCCTAACCGGGAGCTTCGGTGATAAACCTGTTTTGAAAGAGGAAAACCAATGTCTTTACGCGATATTTATGCAGTGCCCAATGTCGATGCCAGTTGG
Organism: Robiginitomaculum sp.; assembly: GCA_027071965.1. Classification (GTDB taxonomy): domain Bacteria; phylum Pseudomonadota; class Alphaproteobacteria; order Caulobacterales; family Maricaulaceae; genus Robiginitomaculum_B. The sequence continues at coordinate 4,003 of JALSYJ010000316.1, forward strand.
CATGTTCCGCAGACTTATGACGGAATTTTTGATTTTGAGTTCGATAAAGGCCGAGACACTTTGATGCACTTGTATCAAAAGGGTAAGGATATGCAGTGGGATGCTGTAAAGCGCATTGATTGGGATCTGGATCTTGATCCAGAAAACCCTATGGAAATGCCTTTGGAATCCAACGCCATTTACGGCACTCCTTTGTGGGATAGATTATCCAAAAAAGACCGGATTGAACTGCTGACCCATGGTCAGGCATGGAATATTTCGCAGTTTTTACAAGGAGAACAGGGCGCATTGATCTGTGCATCGAAGATTGTCACTCAGGTTCCGACCATGGATGCCAAGTTTTACGCGGCGACCCAGACCATGGATGAGGCGCGACATATCGAGGCCTATCAGAAACTATTAGGTAAATTTGGTGTGGCCTACCCAATGACCCAGCCCTTACAGCAACTTATCAATGATGCCTTACGGGACAGCCGCTGGGATATTACCTATCTGGCCATGCAAATTGTTATCGAGGGTCTGGCATTGGCGGCCTTTGCCACAATCAGGGATGTGGCCCAAAACCCGCTGGCACAGATGGTAAATGCCTATGTGATGCAAGATGAGGCCCGCCATGTGATGTTTGGGCGGTTATCATTGCGCGATTATTACCCGCAATTAACTGAAGCTGAACGCGATGAACGCGAAGAGTTTCTGGTGGATGCCTGCTATCATATGCGAGATCGTTTTCAGGGGCGTGAAATTTATGAGCGGCTTGGTCTGCCCGTAGAAGAATGCGTTGCCTATGGCGAAAATTCCGAGACCATGAAATTGTTCCGCACGTTTTTGTTCCAGCGTATTGTGCCTGTGGTCAAGGACATTGGTCTTTGGGGGCCGAGAATTCAAAAAGCTTACACGGATATGGGAGTTATTGGATTTGCCGATATGGATGTGGACGCATTGCATGATGAAGACGAGCGCATTGCCAAGGACTTTGATGCCCGCAGAGCCTATGTAAGTTCAGTGATCAGTGAAGGCAAAGGCGAAGCGGCAGAGTAAGGCCGGGTCTTAAGTAAATACGGACTTTTCAAGGTTTTAGGGTCAAAATCCTAACTATATCGCTATGCCAAGTTCTGTGCACAACCGGGCGCCGGTTTCGCCGCCGTCCCCGGTAAGTCGCTGGTGCAGGACGGTATGTAAGGCCGCAGACAATTGCATGATACGCGGCACGTCTTCGCGCTTTGGGTTGTTTTTCGGGCGGGAAATCTCGCATAGCGCTTCGCCGATTGTTGTAACCAGATCATAGCCAAAGGTCTGACCCTGACCCTTAAAATTATGGGCCAGTGAAAACACCTCTTCAATGGCTTCCTGCCATGGGGCCTCTTCTTGTATTTCGTGAACCGCTTCAGCACATTTTAGTAATCTGTCGGCGTCTTTGGATGCGTCTTGTGCGTATTCCTCACCCATATTGGCCAGTGCCGCGGCCGCCATGTCGGCCATATCATCTAAACCATCAGGTAATTCAAAATCGTCGTCAAACATGACAATCCGCTCCAAACGAATTTTGAGCCTATGTCAGTTTTGTTAATATCAGCCTAAAACCACCAAATTACTGTAGTTTAGGGGATTTGCGGCAGCTCACGCGCCCGTTCCTGATCAAGATAGCGCACGGAAACCGGTTTTTGATCCGGGCCTAACTCGATGAGCAGCGGATTGCCGGTTGGAATCTCCACATTGACTATTTGTGCATCGGCCACCGAGAACAGGTATTTTATCAATGCCCGCAAAGAATTGCCATGAGCAGAAATCAGCAGGTTTTGCCCTCTGGCCAATTCCGGCTCTATTTTATTTTGGTAATAGGGCAGAACCCTTTCAAGAGTTGTTTTTAAGGATTCTGTCCTTGGCAGCACATTTGGCGGCAATTGGGCATATCTGCGGTCTTTGCAGGGGTTTAAGGGATTATCCCACTCAATTGGCGGCGGCGGAATGTCATATGACCTGCGCCAGATATGAACCTGTTCGGCACCATGCTTTTTGGCAGTTTCTGCCTTATCAAGTCCGGTAAGGCCACCATAATGACGTTCATTTAGCCGGTAATCCTTGGTTACAGGCAGCCAGCAGGTATTCATCTGTGTTAATGCCAGCCACAAGGTTCTAATGGCGCGGGTTTGCACCGAGCAAAATGCCTGATCAAATTCAATAGAGCTTTGCATCAGCAAGTCTCCGGCTTTCATGGCTTCAGCCTCGCCGGTTTCGGTTAAATCCACATCCACCCAGCCGGTAAAGCGATTGGCCAGGTTCCACTTACTTTGACCATGGCGGAGTAATACAAGTACTGACATCTGGTTTTTCCATTGTTTTAGGGCATAAGAATCACGGCAAGGTCAAAATCAGGCTTGCACCGGGGCCTGTCAATTGGCAATACCAAGCAAATTCCCTACGGAGAGCTGTTATGCCTGTACCCAAGTCAGATTTGCAACCAAATACGCTGGAGTTTGAAACCGAGGCCCTAATCAAACCCACAGGTTTTCGCGAATATGATGCAAGATGGTGGTTTGGTCGCCCGGATTCGTCTCGCGCGCCAGAGATCAATTTGCCGGGTATTCAGGCTTTGGGGATGGGACTTGGCACATTGATATATGAATTGGGCAAAAGCCCTGAAATTGTGGTTGGTCAGGATTATCGCAGCTATTCAACTTCGATAAAACAGGCTCTGATTATTGGCCTGATGAGCGCCGGTGTCAAAGTCCATGATATCGGTCTGGCCTTATCTCCTACGGCCTATTACGCCCAGTTTGATCTGGACGTTGATTGTGTAGCCATGGTTACGGCAAGTCATAATGAAAATGGTTGGACCGGGGTAAAGATGGGGGTGGAGCGTCCTCTCACCTTTGGCCCTGAGGAGATGAACCGCCTAAAAGAAATTGTCCTAGGTGATGCCGGTAAGGCTCGCGCTGGCGGGGAATATGTTCTTACAACCGGGGTCAGGGAACGTTATATGGCGGACTTGGTGGCTAATATCAAAATATCTCGTCGCCTAAAAGTCGTGGCCGCCTGTGGCAATGGCACGGCGGCAGCGTTTGCGACAAAGGTTTTGCGCCAAGCCGGGGTGGAAGTGATACCAATGGACTGCACCTTAGATCACAGCTTTCCAAACTATAATCCCAATCCAGAGGATATGAAAATGCTCCATGCAATGGCGGCAAAGGTCAAAGCAACTGGCGCCG
>JALSYJ010000317.1 GCA_027071965.1 Robiginitomaculum sp.
CAAGAATTGCCCGGCATAAAGCCTTGTCACGGGAATCAAGACTTGCAAAACGCTGATCCTGCTCGAAGAACACATCCAGTGCCTTGTGGCGACCAAACACCCATTCCAGCGCCCGTACAGCACAAGCTCTGGAATGAGAGTGTCGCAATTTTTCATTGTCATTTCTCATCAGCGATCCATACTCAGGCTTTGCAACCATTGTAAAGCGACAGGCACAGAATCATGACCACACAAAATGACGATTTGCAGAAAATTCACCTAAAGAATGCGCAAAATGCTCTGGCTGAAGCCGCTGAGCGGCGGGCGTCCAACAAGGAAAAAGCCAAGCTTCCCAAAGAGGTCTGCAAACAGCGAAAGGCAGAGCCAACCCGCTATGGTGATTGGGAGCGCAATGGCATTGCCAGCGATTTCTGAGAGCTCCTGGCGCCTATTGTATCAAACAGGGCGGCATACAGCTTGCTAAAACAGGGCTATATTGTGTTAATCTGGGAATTAAGTGGAGAAAACCATGCGGCTCTCATCTATTGCTATCAAACTGGCCTTATTTGCTGTTCCCGCAGCTTTAGCATCAGCAGTCAATGCCGATGGTGGTGAAATTTGCCAGCAAAGTGCGGCTTCAGCGTCTTTGGGCAGTATCAATTGCTCTGGCAGGTGGGTGGCGGCTGATGGCACCTTGTTGGGGGCCGTTCCTGATCCGCGCGATACGCCCAAAACACCATATAGAGGATCCGGGCACTCTACAAAAGTATGGACTTCCGGTAGCTCTTTTGATCAGAATCTGCACCGGGCAGAACAATCACGCATCTGGCGGTCTGTAAGCCCTGAACAAGGCAGCGTTAGGGTAATTCGTGGTGCACAGCAGCACGCCGCTCACCGGGGAGGATCAAGCTATTACTCTGGTGAGCTGTTAGGAGCAGAACATCACCGCTCTGGCTCGCAAATTATCACCTCCACAGCCCGGCATCTGCCTGATTGCAACCATGCTGGCCAGCAACAGTTTTACAGCTCTTCAGCATTTGGTTCTGGATGCTTTAGCTATGATGAACACGGGCAGGCGCAAGCCGTCCCATGCCCGGCAACTATTAGCTCTGGTCAAAACTTCTCACAGCAAGCCCACGTCGAAGTATGGGCCAATGTCCAGCAACACCATGCAGGAGGCCAGATTCAACACAGCTATCAGGACAGCCATGTGATCAAAAACGATGCCTTCTTTGCCACCTTAAACGGCGGTGTTGGCTCTGATGGCGGGGTATTTTACGGTGGCGGTGGTTACGGCTATGGCTATGGCGCATCCACCAGTGTTTTGGGTCAGGCTCCCTTGTTGCGATTTGGCGGTAAGCGTAAAGGCGGCGGCGAAAAACGCCACGGTGGCGGTAAAAAGGGTGGCCATGGTGGTGGCAAAAAGGGCGGTCACGGCGGCGGTAAAATGGGCGGCTATGGCGGCGGCGGGCACTAGACCCGTCCCTTATCCCCTTTGACAAATATTGGCTAGGCCCGACAGCCTTCGGAAAATATACTTGCTATTACCATTTATCTAGGATAAAAATCCTATTTTTAGCAATTAAGCCTAGCCAAATGCGTGTACTCCTGCTATTACTCCCATTATTGTCAGCGCCTGTGAGCGCCCTTGCGGCAACAGATCGGTTAACCGGCCCGATTGCAGCAGAGGTATTGCGAGTGATTGATGGCGACACCATTGCTGTTAAAGCATTGATATGGCCAGATCAGCAGGTTGAGGTAAAGGTTCGGCTGGCCAAAATTGATGCGCCAGAATTATTCCGGCCATCCTGTGAGCGCGAAAGACAAACTGCGCGAAAAGCCACGGAATTTGTCAAAACCCAAATCGGTATTCAGGTGCAGTTAACAGACATTCGTCTTGGAAAATATGCAGGCCGGGTTATTGCCAACATTGACACCAGCAGCGGGCAGGATCTGGGCGGGTTATTGCTAAAAGCCAAACTGGCACGCAGCACTGAAGAACCTAAGAGATGGTGTTTGCCGACAGCCAAAAACACCTCCCCACACAAAACTTCTGAAATCAGGTATCAGCCAAAATACTGACGCTAATCCTTCATTGCCGAAGCTAAAGCCTGCAAATATTCTAATTGCTCTGTTGCCGCTTCACGCTTTTCTTCGGTTTCGGCATCCCGCACATCTTCCTCGGCATCCGTAATGTCCTGCGCCAGCTTTGCAGGATCCAGATCGCCCAGCTCCACCGCCTCTTCGGCCAAAACCGTCAAACCCTCAGAAGTAACATCAGCAAATCCGCCGCGAATATAAATACGGCGCTCTTTCTCTTCGTTCATTACCGAAATAGCACCCGGCCGAATCGCGGTCATAACCGGCATGTGTTCAGGATAAACCCCGAAATCCCCCTCGGAACCGGGAACGGTAACACTATCAACCCCACCGGAGAAAAGCTCTTTTTCCGGTGAGACCAGTGAAAAATGTAACTTGTCAGCCATTGGTGACACCCGGTTTCCTATGCAGCTTCGGCGGCCAGACGTTCGGCCTTCTTGATGGCCTCATCCATGCTGCCAACCATGTAAAATGCCTGTTCCGGCAAATGATCATATTCACCTTCAACCAGACCCTTAAATCCGGCAATGGTATCCTTGACATCAACAAGACAACCCGGAGATCCGGTAAAGACCTCTGCCACATGGAACGGTTGTGACAAGAAGCGCTCGACCTTACGAGCGCGGCTTACCACCAACTTGTCTTCTTCGGACAACTCATCCATGCCCAAAATAGCAATAATGTCCTGCAGGGCCTTATACTTTTGCAAAACTTCCTGCACCGCACGGGCAGTTTCATAATGCTCTTCACCGATCACCCGTGGCTCCATAATACGCGAAGTTGAATCCAGTGGATCCACCGCAGGATATATGCCTTTTTCCGAAATCGCCCGGCTTAGAACCGTGGTTGCATCAAGGTGAGCAAAGGAGGCCGCTGGTGCCGGATCGGTCAAATCATCGGCCGGCACATAAATCGCCTGTACCGAGGTGATAGAGCCTTTGTGCGTTGAGGTAATGCGCTCTTGCAAGCCACCCATATCAGTGGCCAGCGTTGGCTGATAGCCCACCGCAGAAGGAATACGACCCAAAAGAGCGGACACTTCGGAACCTGCCTGGGTAAAGCGGAAGATATTGTCCACAAAGAACAAAACGTCTTTACCTTCTTCGTCACGAAAATATTCAGCTTGTGCCAAGCCGGTCAACGCCACACGCGCACGGGCTCCTGGGGGCTCATTCATTTGCCCATAAACCAGTGAACAGCGACTATCACCACCGCCACCTTCAACGTTTACGTTACTTTCAATCATTTCCCAGTATAGATCGTTGCCTTCACGGGTGCGTTCACCAACACCGGCAAAAACTGAGTATCCAGAGTGCGCTTTGGCGATATTGTTAATCAGTTCCATAATCAAAACGGTCTTGCCAACACCGGCGCCACCAAACAGACCAATTTTACCACCCTTGGCATAAGGACAAAGCAGATCAATCACCTTAATCCCGGTAACCAGCATTTCTGCTTCGGTGCTCTGATCAACAAAATCAGGGGCATCTTTGTGGATTGAACCACGAAACTTTGATTTAATCGGGCCGGCCTCATCCACCGGATCACCAATCACATTCATAATACGGCCCAAAGTGGCTGGCCCCACCGGTACCATGATCGGCTCACCACGGTCAAAAACCGGTGCACCGCGAACCAGACCCTCTGTAGCATCCATGGCAATACAACGAACTGTGTTCTCACCCAAGTGCTGGGAGACCTCCAAAACAAGGGTTTTTCCCTCATTGGTCGTTTCCAGCGCATTCAAGATATCGGGCAATGCGCCGTCAAACTCCACATCAACCACAGCGCCGATTACTTGCGCAATGCGGCCGGCAGCCTTGTTTGCCGCCGACTTCTTTGCAGCGGGCTTTTTTGCGGCAGATTTTTTCACAGCAGCCTTTTTGGTTGCAGTTGGTTTATTGGTGGCCATATCTTTTTCACCTATTTCCTAGATAGCTTCCGCCCCGGCAATAATTTCGATCAATTCAGTCGTAATCATGCTCTGGCGTTTTCGGTTATATTGCAATGTAAGTTGTTCAATTACTTCGCCGGCATTGCGCGTGGCATTGTCCATGGCGGTCATTTTTGCGCCCATTTCCCCGGCAACATTTTCAAGTAATGCCTGAAACACTTGCGTGGTCAGATTTCGTGGTAACAGGACTTTTAGAATTTCTTCTTCATCGGGCTCATATGTGTAACATGCTCCACCAAGATCCGGTAGCTCACCACCCTCACTTATGCCCTCAATCGCAGGGATCAGGATTTGGCTGGTTGGCACCTGACTCATTACATTTTTGAATTGCGAAAAAACCAATGTGCAAACATCAAATTCGCCAGCTTCAAACATTTCCAGAATCTTTGCAGAAATTTCCGCTGCATGGCCCGAATTTATGTATTTGTGATCCCGCAGGGAAATAACATCAATAATTCGGGAGCCATAAAGGCGCTTGATCTGCTCAAAGGCCTTTACGCCAACACACAAAATTTTCACGTCTTTACCGTCCCTGATCAGTCCGGAAATAAGGTCTTTGGCCTTGCGGGCAATGGCGCCGTTAAAACCACCACAAAGTCCGCGATCAGCGCTTGCCACCACAACAAGATGGGTTTTGCTCTCTCCAGTTCCAACAAGCAAAGTCGGGGCACCGGGCTGATCCACCATTGAGTGCGACAAGCTCGCAACCACATTGTTCATGCGCGCGGCATAGGGACGGGCATTTTCCACGGCCTCTTGCGCCCGACGCAACTTTGCCGCCGCCACCATTTGCATGGCCTTGGTGATCTTTTGCGTGGACTTTACGCTGTCAATCCGGTTGCGAAATTCTTTTAAACTGGCCATGGAGGCTTGTCCTTAAAACCCGTATTTTAAGCAAAGGCGCCGGCAAATTTATCAAGAGCCGCTTTTAGACGTTTCTCAATATCATCGCTCAATTCACGCGTTGTGCGAATATCTTCCAGCACATCCGCATGCTCTGCATGCATGGTGCGCAGTAATTCGGCCTCAAAACGACCAACATCAACCACATCAACCTTGTCCAGATAGCCACGGGTTCCGGCATAAATAGAGCAAACCTGCTCGGCCAAAGACAGTGGAGAAAACTGTGGCTGCTTTAATAATTCGGTTAACCTCTCACCCCGGGCCAACATGGCTTGTGTGGAGGCATCCAGATCAGAGCCGAACTTGGCAAAGGCTGCCATTTCACGATATTGGGCCAACTCACCCTTTACCGGGCCAGCAACCTTCTTCATGGCCTTGGTTTGCGCAGAAGACCCAACCCGGCTCACCGACAACCCTACATTTAAGGCCGGGCGAATACCCTGATAAAACAGATCTGTTTCAAGGAATATCTGGCCGTCAGTAATGGAAATAACATTGGTCGGGATATAAGCAGAAACGTCATTGGCCTGAGTCTCAATGATCGGCAATGCCGTCATGGAACCAGAGCCGTTCTCCTCATTTAACTTGGCTGAACGCTCCAGCAGACGTGAATGCAGATAAAACACATCACCCGGATAAGCTTCGCGGCCCGGAGGGCGGCGCAGCAACAAGGACATTTGACGATAAGCCACCGCCTGTTTTGACAAATCATCATATACTATCAGCGCATGCATGCCCTGATCACGGAACCACTCAGCCATGGCACAGCCGGCAAATGGTGCCAGATATTGCATTGGGGCTGGCTCGGACGCTGTAGCGGAGACCACAATAGTGTAGTCCATAGCGCCGTTTTCTTCGAGGGTCTTAACAATCTGGGCAACGGTTGAGCGCTTTTGGCCAATAGCCACATATACACAGTACAGTTTCTGGCTTTCGTCTGATCCTTCATTGATCTTTTTCTGATTGATTATGGTATCAATCGCAATGGCGGTCTTGCCGGTCTGGCGGTCGCCAATAATCAATTCGCGCTGTCCGCGACCAACAGGGATCAGGGCGTCAATAGCCTTAATGCCGGTTGCCATTGGCTCGTGCACTGATTTGCGCGGGATAATACCTGGCGCCTTTACATCAACCCGCAGCCGATCCTTGGTTTTAATGGCACCCTTGCCATCAATCGGGTTACCCAAAGCATCAACAGCCCGGCCCAGCAATGCGCGCCCGGCTGGAACATCCACAATTTCGCCGAGACGCTTTACCGTATCGCCCTCTTTGATACCCCGGTCTTCACCGAAGATCACCACACCAACATTGTCACGCTCCAGATTAAGAGCCATGCCTTTAATGCCACCTGGGAATTCAACCATCTCCCCGGCCTTGGCCTCATCCAGACCATAGACCCGGGCAATGCCGTCTCCTACGGAAAGAACCTGACCAACATCGGAAACTTCCGCTTTGGTGCCATAGCCTTTGATTTGTTTTTTCAAGATTGCGGAAATTTCCGCGGCCCGAATGTCCATGGGTCTCAACTTTCTTTCATCGCGAGTTTCAATCCCTCAAGTTGTGTCTTAAGAGAGCTGTCAAACATAACTGAACCGACCGATACGATCAGTCCACCCAAAAGCCGGGAATCGACTTCTGTTTCTAACTTTACATCACGCCCCAGAGCTTTTTTCAAACCCGAAGCCATGGCTGTTTTTTGTTTTACCGTCAAAGCCGTCGCTGTTTTTGCCTTAGCGCTTAGCAAGCCCTTGTTTTGCGCCAGCCTTAATAAAAACGCATCAACCATTTCAACCAATTCTGCGGCCCGCCCATTATCACAAGCCACAGCAATAAAGTTTGAGGCAAGCTCTGACCATTTTGCCTTTTTTGCCACAGCTATCATCACTGCTGTTTTTTCAGAGGCAGCAATCACCGGAGAAACAATGGTCTCACGCAAGGCCTCTGAACTCGTCAGCAATTCTTTTAATGCGACAAGCTCTTTTTCAACAGCAGCTAGGCATTTGGCCTCTACCGCCAGATCAAAAAGCGCAGCCCCATACCGGCTGGCTGCACCTGCAGAATTTATTTGCGCTGACGCCACTTGCATCCACTCTTTATTGCTCAGGCCGGCCAAACAAAATGGCAAACCTTTATCTAATTGTTTTATCAAGAGAAATTTTAATTCTTCGATTGATTAGAATCGAAATTCCCCGGTACTCGGCGGCGACATAGCACGGAGAGTTCGCCCCGGCAAGATACTCCTGAACAA
>JALSYJ010000318.1 GCA_027071965.1 Robiginitomaculum sp.
GCAGGCAACTATGGCCGCCATGCAACGGGCAGTTTTGCATTTGCCCCTGCAGCCGGCACGGGCAATTATTGATGGCAATAAGATACCTGCAAACCTGCCCTGCCCAGCCAAAGCCATAATCGGAGGTGACGCATTAGAACCTGCAATATCGGCCGCCAGCATTATTGCCAAGGTGACGCGCGATCGTTTGATGCTTGAAGCTGACAGGCGGTTTCCCGAATTTGGCTTTGCCAGACACAAGGGCTATTTAACCAAAGACCATAAAGCGGCCCTGCTTGCCCATGGCCCGTGTCCGATCCACAGATTTAGCTATGCGCCAGTGCAAGAAGCCGCCAGGTCATATTTGGCAGAGCTGGTTTAACCCCTTGTTAACCATAACTTTTAACCGTTTGCTAACCATAAGCTTTCAGCTCTGATTAACCGAAGCAGACCACGATTCACCCAAAGGCGAAAAGCCGTATCAGTTGATGGGTGAATAAGATGAATGAATTTCGTAAGGACAGAATTATTGTCGGTGACTGCATTCAGGCCATGGATGCAATGCCGGAAAAATCAGTGGATCTGATCTTTGCTGATCCGCCATATAATCTGCAATTAGGCGGTGATTTGCACCGTCCCGATAACTCCAAAGTCAGTGCGGTTACCGAAGAATGGGATCAGATTGGCAGTTTTGACAATTACGACCTGTTTACCTGGAAATGGCTGGAAGCTGCGCGCAGGGTGCTAAAAGACGATGGCGCCATCTGGGTCATGGGCAGCTATCACAATATTTACCGGGTTGGTGGAATTTTGCAGGATATTGGCTTTTGGTTCATGAATGATGTTATCTGGCGCAAATCCAACCCCATGCCCAATTTCAAGGGCACACGATTTACCAATGCCCATGAGACCTTGCTGTGGTGCTTAAAATCCCGTGAGCAAAAGAAATACAAGTTTAATTACAAGGCGATGAAAATGCTGAACGATGATGTGCAAATGCGTTCAGACTGGAATTTGCCGATCTGCAATGGCCATGAGCGCCTAAAAGATGAAAACGGCCACAAGGTTCATCCCACGCAAAAGCCACAAAGCCTGCTGCATCGCGTATTACTGGCCACTACTGATCCGGGGGATGTGGTGCTTGATCCGTTTTTTGGCACCGGAACCACTGGCACCGTCGCCAAAATGCTTGGTCGGCATTATATTGGCATTGAGCAGGATCGCGCCTATGCCAAGGCCGCCAGAACACGCATTGCCCGGGTTTCATTTGGTCTGCCGGAAAATCTGGAAGTTACCCAATCAGCCAAATCCCTGCCGCGAGTACCATTTGGCTCGGTGGTAGAAGCCGGGCTTTTAGTGCCGGGTGATAAATTATTCTGTCCCAAACAGCAGCGCATTGCCAAAGTGCGTGCCGATGGCTCTATTTCCACGGGCACTGATAAGGGTTCTATTCATCAGGTGGGAGCAGCAGTGCAACACGCCCCGGCGTGTAATGGCTGGACTTTCTGGCATTTTCGCACAGACAAAGGCTTTGCCCCGATTGATGTCTTACGCCAGCAAATGCGCTCGGAATTACATGCCAATGCTTGAGCAAACCACTCAGATCAGGCCTCTGACCACCATGCCCGGTTAAGGCATGGTGGCTGTCTGGCTAACGGGTAGTTAGTGGGTATAGCCTAAATAACGCACCAGACGTTTGGAGCCATGTTGCTTAACCGGCTTGCCATAGCGGTTTTCACAATATTTTACCGTAACAATGGCTCTTTCTCCCTGGTAATTGCCTTTGCGTTTTACCCGGAAACATCCCTGATTATAACCGCGCCCTACCTGGATGATTTTGCCGCGCACCTTGGTCCATGAATGTGGAATTCTATTATAGTACCGGTCGTGAGGGTAAGGCTGCCAGTTTCGGTTATAATAATTGTTCCTGTTCCACCTGTTTCCATAACCATAGCGGCCCCGGCGTTCGTCATGGCTGATGCGGTTATTGCGTTGCCAGCGCCGGTATTCGCGATCACTCAAACCGTGGGGAGCGCTGGCCTTGACGATCTTGGCATTGGGTGAGGGTCGCTCATTGGCCGATGCCGGGCCAGTCACGGCAGCAATGGCAATTGCCGCCAGCATGCCTGAAACGAGGTATTTGGTGGGAAGATATGTGGTGTTCATGTCTAACTCCTGATCGATGCAAAATCCCTCTGCATGATCAGTGTTGACACAATTCTTATGAAACTTGCCTGAACGTACGATTCAGCTTGGCGATTATTTATTATTATCCAGGGGCGGTTGCTCAAGTTTTTGTAAAAACTCACGGGCATCAACGGCGCTTAACACCGGTATTTCCGCCATGGGCAAATGTCCGACATTATCATAAACAGTCAGTGAAGAATTGGGGATGGTGCGGGCAAACCACTCGCCTTCGCTCAAGTCCACAAACCGGTCTTCACGGCCCCATAAAATTAAGGTGGGAGTTTGCAGTTTTGCCAGATCCTTGTGGAATAAGGGCCCGCGCTCTTCTGCTGTCATGCGCATACGCAAGGCGCGGCGGTTGCCGGGTCGCAGGGTCAATTGCCAGTAAAGATCAACTTTTTCATCAGTTACAAAGCCTTTGACATGGCTGGCATCCTGTAGGCCGCGCTCGATCATAAAGCGCGGGGTAATCACTTCGAGCAGTAAATTTGCAACCGGGATACCAGCTAAAACAAATGCCGGGGTTAAGGGCGCAGGATTGATGTTCGGCCCGCCAGAGGCATCAAGCAAAATTAAACCATCGACAAATTCTTCATGGGCCAGAGTATAACGCCATGCCACATTGCCGCCAAAGGAATTGCCACCGATTACAAAGCGTTTAAGCCCCAGAAATTCGCGTACCCGCTCTATGGTGCGCACCGAGCATTCCACTGAATAATCACAATCAGCAATCGGCCCGGTTAAGCCATGGCCTGGCAGATCAAGGGTTATAATTCGGTAATCATCGCCCAATTGCTCAACCCATGGCTGCCAGGTATGCAAGGAAGATGAAGTGCCATGCAGCAGTAACAAGGTGCGGCCTGATTTATTACCCTGATCACGGATATGAACCCGCTCGCCACTGTCTAAAGTGATAAATTTTGATGGCTCTTTAGCGTATTTTGCTTCAAGTATGGCCGGGTCTATATCGGGGGTTCTGAACAGCCAGACCGCAAAGGCCATAACCCCTGTTAAAAACACAAAAATCACCAAAGCGCGTTTCATAACCATGCCTGTTTACTCAAGTTCTGCTAAAATAGCTGAATTGGCAATAAAATGCCAGAGTATTAAAAAGACCTATGCCGGGCCAAGAGAGCCACAAAACCTGCCAAAGCTTTCAAAGGCGTCAAGACTTGCATCTTCCGCACCGGGGACAAGCCCGGTAACATTGATAAACCCATGGGGCATCAGCTTAAAGTGCAGGGATTTTACCCGAATACCATTTGCGATTAACATGTCACCATAGGCCTTGCCTTCGGCATATAAGGGATCAAGGCCGCAGGTAACTATCATGGCCGGAGCCAGTTTTGGTGATTGCGGCCCTAAGATTGGCGACAGACGCGGATCATGCAAATCGGCATTTGCGGCAAAATGCTTGCGAATTGCCAATAGTGCCGGTTTCCCAAGAATATGCCCATCAGGGGATTTGCGCTGTTTGGAGTCAGTCTCTACCAGTTGCAGCAAGGGAAACAACAGGAACTGACTATGCAGTACAATGCCAATTGTAGCGGCCCATTGGGCGAGCCATGCGCTTAACATGCCGCCTGCGCTATCGCCACCAACAGATATATTTCCCGGATCAAAGCCAATATCTTCTGCGTGAGAAAATGCCCACAGCAGTGCGGCCTGTGCATCGTCATGGGCGGCTGGAAATGGGTGCTCCGGGGCCAGCCGGTATTCAACACTAAGCACCCGTATTCTGGCCGAAGCTGCCAGTCTGCGCACTGCATTGTCATAACTGTCAAGGCTGCCAACTAAAAACCCGCCGCCATGAAAAAATACCAGCCCCGGCCCCGGCGGATGCCCGGCGGCCATGGGGGTGTATAATCTGGCCGATATTGCACCATCAGGCCCGGCCAGCGCCAGATCGCGGACATCAGCCATTTGCGGCGCGGTTTTTTCGAGCTTTTGCTTGGAGGCTGTCATGGCCTTGCGAGCCAGTTTAATGGAGTGCAGGCTAAAATCATCATTCAGCCTTGCAAATGCGCCATTAAACAGATCAAAAACCCTTTGTACCATTTTTACAGCCTAAATCGTAATGGCCCTAATGCAAGGTAATAGCCCTGTTTTTATGAATATGCCCGCTCAAGGCATCGGCAATTACTGAATGCAATGCCATCCAGGCCAGGGTGCGCCTGTCATCGCCAAGCTGTTGCATTTCTGCAATGGCCTCTGCGGTCAACTCAAAGGCCAGCTTGCCGTGACGTTCAACCAGTATCCAGGCAATTCTTCGTAATTCATCGGGGGTGATCTGATCCGCGTGCAATTTGCGCTCCTGTTTGACCAATAAACATATTTAACAGGTGAAATTGCAAACTTTGGGCCAAACCGGTATCGTTGTTTTATTGGGCTTGTAAGAAATTTTATGCCGGCACCCGGCAGAAAGATCACTAAAAACGATAGGACCCGGCCAAAATGTCCCGGTGCAGCTCCGTGGTAAGTGGCACATAGGTTTTTTGCTCCTTGCTAAGAACAAAAACCGGATCAGTTACTGCATCAGGTGAAAACCCGTCTTTGATCAGGTCGGTTTTCTTAAATTTGAAAGTGCCGGTTGTATCGGCATTTTGCACCAGACGAATAAATACCGGCCAGGCATAATTCGGCAGGTTTTGTGCAAGCCATGCATAAAGCGCCTTGCCATCAAATTCTGTTTCCATGGCCAAGGCTGCCATGCCGGCCCGGCCATCATGTTTGGGAACTTTAACCCCGTAAACATTGGCGCTTAGTACTTTTGGAAAAATACCCAATACTGATTCAACTTCACCGGTTGCAACATTTTGCGCCATCCAGCGAAAGGTGTCGCCAATTCGATCAACAAAATAATAATAGCCATGGCGATCGCGGCGCATTAAGTCCCCGGTGCGAAAATACCGGTCATTTTTTACAAATACATCGCGCAGAATTTTCTTTTCGGTGTCCTTTTCATTGCCATAGCCCTCAAACAGGAACCGGGTATCATCTGGATCAATGCGGCCAATTGCTTCGCCGGGCTGGTTGGTTTTGACCCGGATACAATGGCCGTTTTTATTGCGAACTACCTCGCCGGTTTCAAAATCGTGGGCAACAAGTTCCAGATTAAAGGATTTTTTTACATACCACGGGATTCGGCCCATGGCGCCAACCGTGCCATCGGCATTCATCAACCCAACATTGCCTTCGGTGGATCCGTAGAACTCGACAATGGTTTTAACCTTAAACCTGTTCTGAAACTCAGTCCATACTTCCGGGCGCAGGCCATTGCCAACCATGGCGCGGATACTGTGCCTGCGATCAAATTCTCCAGGCTCAGTATTGACCAAAAACCGGCACAATTCGCCCACATAGGTAAAAAGAGTTGCCTTTGACTGGTAGGCGATTTGCCAGAATTTGCTGGCAGAAAATCCCTTTTCGATAATAACAGCGCCGCCTTTCATCAAGGAGGCACCGACCCCGCACAGCCCGCCGGTGGCATGATACATGGGCAGCACCATTAACATACGGTCTTTGGGCCCGGTTTTCATTGCGGCACAGAAACTATTGGCATAGCGCTGGGCGCGCACATGGGAAACCTTTACCGATTTGGGCAGGCCGGTGGTGCCGGAGGTGAACATTTTAAGCAGGGTTTCTCGGGCCTTGATTCCAGCACGCAAATCCCGATCCGGGCGAATGTCCGAGGCGGCGGCAATAGCAGCACCAAAATCACGACTGCCTTCACAGGCGCGATCAAAACTCCAAAGAGGAACCGGTTTTGGCAAGTGCATTAAGGCCGATTGCAGGGCCTGGTGCAGATGCGGCTCAAATAATATGGCCTTGCTATTTGCCACCTGCAGGCAGTGGGCAAGACCCTTGCCACTTAACAAATCATTGAGCAGGGCAGCCCGCACCCCGATTTTGGACAGCCCAAACCAGACGGCCACATATTCCAGCCGGTTTTGCGCAAAAAGAGCCAATGTATCTCCGGGAACGAGCCTGGCTGATAATGCCCAATTGGCAATTCTGTTGGCATAGGCGTCAAATTCGCCGAATGTCCAGCTCCTGTCACCTTCGATAAATGCTGTGCGGTTTGTGTGCTGATCAATGACCTCTTCTAGTTCATCGGGAAATAAAAATTCTGATGAAGGATCAATTCGCGCCAAATTTTTCAAGGTGGCTGACATGACACGGATATATTTAAGTTCGCGGATCAAGCCGGAAAACGGGTTCATCAGATCTCATCTTTGCTAACGGTTTTAATCGGAACAAAGATTGGGGCTGGTTATTGATTCGGTCAATTCAAATCGAAGAAAAAAGACCCTCTGCGGTGCAATGCAGAGGGTCTGATCGTGCTAGCGGCACGGGATGTAAACCTGTACTGGTAACATAGCAAAGCCCGTGCCGGTTTCTGACTGTATCAAATTGAACCAGAAACTGCCTTGCCCAATGCCTGTTTTATATCGGCAATCAGGTCTTTTGTATGTTCCAGACCGATGGAAAACCGCACCAGGGTTTTGGAAATGCCGGCGGATTTTTGAGCTTCTGCGCTCATGGATGCGTGAGTCATAATTGCTGGCACACAGATCAGGCTTTCAAACCCGCCCAAAGATTCAGCAACAGTAAAAATTCTGGTTTCACGCAATAATTGCAAGACATCAACAGATGAAGAAAACTCCACCGAGAACATCGAGCCAAATCCTGTTTGCTGCCGGGCGGCAATTTCATGTCCCGGATGGGTTTTAAGCGCCGGGTAAAAAATCCGCCTTATGCGCGAATCCTGTTTGAGTTCATGAATCAGGGCTGCGGCGCTTTCCTGCTGTTGTTCGGTGCGCAAAAACAAGGTGCGCACACCACGCAAGGTCATAAAGCTGTCAAACGGTGCCCCGGTAATGCCGGTACAATTGGCCCACCATGCCAGTTCATCTCCTATGGCAGGATCCCGTGCCAAGAGGGCGCCGCCTACCACATCGCTGTGGCCATTGATGAATTTGGTGGTGGAGTGAACCACCAT
>JALSYJ010000319.1 GCA_027071965.1 Robiginitomaculum sp.
CTATGTGCGCCGAACCACCAATATGCTTATTGGCGAAACCAGTGCGGAGAATATCAAAAAAGAAATTGGTACGGCTTCGTCTCCAAAATCCGGAGATGGACTTTCAATGCAGATTAAGGGCCGTGATCTGATGGCTGGTGTTCCACGGGAAATACGCATCACCGAGGCTATGGTTGCCGAAGCACTATCAGAACCGGTTGAACAGATTGTTGATGCGGTAAAAGTAGCTCTTGAGTCCACACCTCCTGAATTGGCGGCTGACATTGTAGATAAGGGTATTATGTTAACTGGAGGCGGTGCATTATTGCGAAACTTGGACGCAGAGCTGCGGGTTCGTACCGGACTTCCGATTATGGTTGCAGATGAGCCATTATCATGTGTGGTGCTGGGCTCTGGGGCAACACTGGAGAATTTGCAGGTCGCAAAGGGCAAATTGTCTGCAGTTTAGGACTGTAAACGGGTTTTACCCGAATTGATTGAGCAAGGGAGCAGCCTGGCGGTTGGCGGGCTAATATGGCAAAAAGAGGTTCATCAGGCCCATTTGATTGGTTGCGTGGGTTTGGGACGCGGGCATCCTTATTGCTTCTGCTTCTGGTTTCTCTTGCCTTATTGGTGGTTAGCCGAACTTCGGAGGGGGAGGTGCCGTTCAAAGGCCTCCGGCGTGTGGTGGATGATATTGCAAAACCGCCAATGCAGTTGATTGAGTGGCCGCTGTCAGGAATTCAAAAATTAAATGAAAGAATTGCCGCGCACTGGAATGCAAGCCAGCGGGTGTTTGAATTAGAAAGAGAAAATCGGACTTTGCGCCAATGGGAAGCCTTGTCCCATGCCCTGCACGCAAAAATATTGCGTTACGAAAAACTGCTCGACATACAAGGAGAGGATCAGATACGAGTTTTATCCACCCGGGTAATAGGAGAATCCCGTGGCCCGTTTGTTCGCTCGGCCTTATTACGGGTCGGCAGCTATTCTGGTGTTGCGGAAGGTCAGGCAGTGGTGGATCCTGATGGAATGGTTGGCAGAATTGTTACCGCCGGCAAGTATTCGTCACGGGTGTTGATGTTAACGGACTTAAATTCCAGAGTCCCGGTTACGTTCGAGGGGAATACCAGTCGCGCAATTTTGGCCGGTGACAATGCAAAACACCCAAAGCTGATATATATAAATAATGGTTTTGTACCGGCCATTTCCACCAAGGTTCTAACATCAGGAGATGATGGCATATTGCCAAGTGGCCTGATGATCGGAAAGGTAGTTGAAATTGATGAGCAACATAATGTCAGAGTACAATTATTTGCCAATTTGAATAGTGTCGACTATGTTCAGGTTCTAACGCGACCACTCGTTATCCCGCCAGAAGAGGAGCCTATCGAGTCACCTCCTGCAAGCGAGTTAAGTGCGCATGGTGATCATTTGTTGCAAGGTGTATCCCAATGAGTTCCGGGGTTACCAGATTGTCTTCCGTGGCAGCCAGAGCAGGGCTGATCGCCTGGATAGGCGTGCCCACATTGGTCTCGTTAATTGGATTGCTGATTTATGTTGCACCATTTCATTTGCTGGGCATATTGATCCCCATGCCATTGTTTCCATTGATGGCAATTTTCTTTTGGGCCATGGCCCGTTCAAAAATGATGCCGCCAATTGTGGTATTTGCCATTGGTCTTATTCAGGATTTGCTAACTGGTGGCCCTTTGGGTTTGTGGTCATTTTCCTATCTATTCGCTTATGCAATAATGACAACGCAAAGCGATACATTCTCAGGTCGGGGAAGCTCTATGCTGTGGGCAGGATTTGGGTTGATGGTTATACTGACTGTATTTGCGGCGGCCTTTGCCGGTGTGATTGCGATGGGCTGGCAGGTGGATGGTATTCACCTGCTGGCACAAGGCATGATAACTTTTTTACTGTATCCGCTGTTCGGACGGTTCTATGGACGCTTGCAGCGCATGACCCAGCAGGCAAGAAGATTATATGATTTTCACCATGGTTCAGTAATATGATAGGCCGGGATGAAGAAGATCGTACACGATTTACCCGCCGTACATTGATGCTGGGTGGTGCCGGATTATTAGGTTTTGCCAGTTTGACGTCCAGATTGTATCAGTTGCAAATCTTAGAATCAAAAAAATACCGGGGTTTATCTGAAGAAAATCAATTTAATTTCAGACTGCTTGTGCCAAGTCGGGGCCGGATACTGGATCGTACGGGCCAGGAATTAGCAACGAATGCCGATAATTTCAGATTATTGCTTAGACCGGAACAGGTCAGCGACCTGGACGTGCTGTTTGAAAAACTTTCAAAGATTATAAATTTGCCAGAGGGCAGAGAAGCAGAAATTCGCAAAGAGTTTGCCAGACGCGCCAAAGCTTCAACCATCAGAATTGCTGATCATATGGATTGGGAGACTTTTGCCCGTGTGAACCTTTTATTACCGGAACTTCCTGGTATTCAACCCGAAGTAGGGGAAATACGAACTTATCCTGAGGGTTATGATACTGCGCACATTATCGGTTATGTTGGTTCGGTTCCCCCTGAATATCCTATGGGCAATGAGCCTTTATTGCGCCACCCCGGTTTTCGTATCGGTCGCACCGGTATGGAGCGTAAATATGATCTGGAACTGCGCGGAGAGCCAGGAGCTTTGAAGTTTGAAGTAAATGCACTTGGTCGCGTTATTCGTGAATTGCCTGATATCAGAACCCGTGCCAAGCCGGGAAAAGACATCAGGCTTAGCATTGACAAGGATTTGCAAGCTGTTGCGGTTAAGGAGTTTGAAGGCACCAGCGGCGCTGCCTGTGTACTTGATCTTGCCAGTGGTGAAGTGCGGGCTTTGGCCTCAACTCCTTCTTTTGACCCTAATAAATTTTCCCGTGGAATATCAAATGACGACTATCAGGCTTTATTAAAGGATAAGCTTAATCCATTGTTTAACAAGGCAATTGGTGGATCATTCCCTCCGGCATCATGTTTTAAGCCAGTGGTTGCAATGGCCGCTATGGATGCGAGACTGGCCGATCCAAAAGAACGCATTCATTGCTCAGGAAAAATAGAATTGGGTGATCGCGTATTTCACTGCTGGCGTCGCAAAGGCCACGGTAATGTTGATTTGAATGGTGCTATTGGAGTTAGCTGCGATATCTATTTTTATGAATTAGCGCGCAGACTGGGTATTGAGCGTATTCATGCAGCGGCAATGAAATTTGGTTTTGGAAAATTATTTGATCTTGATCTTGGCGGAGGCTCTGCCGGGCTGGTTCCTACACAGGCGTGGAAACGGGCCAGATTTGATCTGCCATGGGCACAGGGCGAGACTTTGATTGCGGGGATAGGTCAGGGATATTTATCCGCTACTCCGATTCAGTTGGCGGTAATGACGGCACGAATTGCAACGGGACGAAAAATAATTCCAACGCTGGAGCATAAAGAAGACCATGACACGAATACAGCAGAACCGCTCGGGTTTTCCGAGGCGGCCTTTGCCATGGCAAGGCAGGGAATGTTCAGTGTTGTCAACAGGCCATGGGCAACAGCTTTTTCACCCGATGGCTTAGACGGCAAGGGCACGCTGTGGGCTGGGAAAACCGGTACTGGACAAGTGCGACGCATTACCCAGGCCGAGCGTGATGATAAGGTTCTGAAGAATGATGAACTGCCATGGGAACAAAGAGACCATGCGCTGTTTGTCGGTTTTGCGCCTTTTGAAAATCCGGAACTTGCAATTTCTGTTGTGGTTGAACACGGCGGCGGCGGCGCAAGTGCTGCTGCGCCCAGAGCCCGCAGGATATTAAAGTTTGCTCTGGAAAAAGACAGAAAACTTGCTGCCATAACCAGCCAGCAGGGACAGGTGTTATGAGTTACCTTCGTGTTGCCCGTCCGGAAGTTACTTTAAGTTTTTCTGCAAAACTGGCTCGTATTAACTGGTTTCTTATATTGTTGCTTGTAGCCTTGGCTGCCATTGGCATGGTTATGCTGTATTCTGCAAGCGGGGGCAGCTTTTCTCCTTATTCCAGCCGTCACGGGATCCGGTTTGTGGTCTCGCTTGTACTGCTGCTTGCTCTGGCCCTGGTTGACATACGAATATGGATGACGCTGGCCTATCCGATTTATGCGGTGGCCTTGCTGTTATTGTTTGGGGTCGAGTTCTTTGGAGTGACAGCAATGGGGGCGCAGCGTTGGCTTGATCTGGGGCCAATACGGCTGCAGCCTTCGGAAATCATGAAGCTGGCGCTGGTCTTGGGCCTTGCCAGATATCTGCACGGTGTAGATGACATAACAAAATTCCGAAGTCTTATCATACCCATATTCATGATTGGTGTTCCTTTTCTTCTTATTCTGACCCAGCCAGATTTGGGAACATCTATTCTGGTAGGGGCAATCGGGGTGCTTATGGTGTTCCTGGCAGGTTTGAGCTGGCGGATTATTCTTGCGGGTAGCGTGGCTTTGGCCATAAGCCTGCCGCTGTTTCTCAGGTTCGGTCTAAAAGAATATCAGTGGAGGAGGATACAAACTTTCCTGAACCCGGAGGAAGACCCATTAGGATCTGGATATCATATTTTGCAGTCCAAAATTGCACTTGGCTCCGGTGGCTTGGATGGCAAGGGCTTTTTGAATGGAAGTCAATCAAATCTGAATTTTTTGCCGGAGAAACAGACAGATTTCATTTTTACGATGATCGGTGAGGAGTTTGGCTTTTTGGGGTCTATCGGTGTTCTGGCGCTTTTTGTGATTGTGACATTTGTCGGTTTTTATATAGCAATACAGAGCCGGTCAGTCTTTGGGCGGCTGGTTGCTGGCGGTGTCACAACAATGTTTTGCCTTTATGTTCTGGTGAATGTGGGCATGGTTGTGGGCCTGCTCCCTGTGGTCGGGGTTCCTTTGCCGCTTATTTCATATGGTGGGACTGTTATGCTAACAGTGATGATCGGATTTGCCATGGTGATGAATGTGCATATCCATCGTTATTCAGAATTACCAAAGGGAAGGTTGCTGTTCTTGTAATCATTTGCTGATCACGGCTCTTTCATGGGGATCAGTTATGGATGCTCTGGACACTCCCCCCCAGTGATATAGTCGCTTTACCAGTTCTTGTATGTTAAATGGTTTTGACAGCCAGTCATTCATTCCTGCTTCACGGAATTTTTCTTCTTCATCTTTGATAATGTGGGCGGTCAATGCAATGATAGGGGTTGTGTTGCCAAGACTGCGCAGGGTTTTGGCCGCCGTATAACCATCCATTTGCGGCATTCGCATGTCCATGAATATCATATCAAATGCATGGGCTGAGGCAGCCTGTACTGCCAATTCTCCATTTTCAACCACAGTCACGTTTTGGTTTAGTTTTGTTAGCAGCGTACGAATTAGCAGCTGGTTTGCCGGATTATCCTCTGCCACCAGCACATCAAAGGAAGTATTTTCTGGTGTTTTTTTGTCAATAATATCAAGGTTGTCTTCGCCGGTATTAGCTGTTTCTGGTGCTGATAATGGCAGTTCAAACCAGAAACATGACCCTGCGCCCGGTTCGGAAATGACACCGATATCACCGTTCATAACGCTAACCAGCCGTTTGCAAATGGCCAGTCCAAGCCCGGTTCCTCCGTGTTTGCGGGTGGTAGAGGCATCAGCTTGTGAAAAATCCTGAAACAGGTGTCTCTGATTGTCTTTTGGTATACCAATTCCGCTGTCGACAACTTCAAAACGGATACGATCCGCATCTGTGTCTAGTGCTTTTAGATAAACTGATCCTGTTTCGGTAAACTTGATGGCATTGCCCACTAGATTAAGCAGAATCTGCCTGATTCTGGCCGGATCACCGATATAGGTTCTAGCAAGGGTTTCTTCGATATGGATTTTAAGCTGCAGCCCTTTTTCTTCGGCACTGGCAAGCAGTATATCAGATACGTTTTGCAACTCCTCTTCCAGCTCAAACGGTATTTCTTCCAGAACCACCTTGCCAGCATCCAGTTTTGCATGATCCAGAATATCATTTACAAGATTTAGCAAATGCCTTCCGGCCATATTTGCAGTTTTGGTTAGTTTTTCGCGCTCTGGGGATTGTGTGCCATCCATAAGTAAATCTGTCATGCCAATAACGGCATTTAAGGGGGTGCGAATTTCATGGCTCATGGTTGATAGAAACCTGGCTCGTTCATGAGCTGCTGCTTCAGCCTGTTTTTTTGCCCGCAGTAATTCGCGTTCAGCATTCTTTTTCTTTGTAACATCAAAGGCCACGCCTCGATACCCAAAGCATTCGCCTTCAGCATTCCAGCGGGCAGCGCAATGTACTTCCAGCCAGGTTTTTTGATCCTGCATACGAAATTCCAGCGTATGCCCGCCATCGGACTTTCTTAAACTATCCAGCCACCCTTTATGAAATGGCTGCATATCGGGAGCCAGCACCCATGTGTATTCGCCCAAAAGTTCACTTTGGGCAGAACCAGCCAATTCTGACAGGGCTTCGGAGACAAAGCTGAATTTGCCATCTATATCCAGATCAAAGGTAAGACCTCTTGCCGCGCGAATAACTTCTTTTAAGCGCTCTCCGGTCTCCCTGATTTTTTCAGCGCTTTGTTTGCGTTCACTAATGTCAAAAATAGCGCCGCGAAAGCCTGTAATATTTCCCGACTGGTTTTCCAGGGATCGTCCGGTAATGCGCAGCCAGCGGCCGTCCTGCCCGTCCTTGGGGGACATTTTCTTTTCCTGAACATTAAACTTTCCAGAGGCATGCAGTGCCTTGACCCATTCATCATGACCCTCTTCGGGCGGGGTGGACAGAAAATAGGTGGGCTTACCGATAAGTTCTTCTGGCTTGTATCCAAACAAATCCTCTGCGGTTTCACAAATATAGGTGAAACAACCATTGGCATCGGTTTCAAACATACAGCCACCGGCTGTGCCTATTACCTCCTTGTATCTCGCTTCACTTTTTTGCAGCCGCTCACGTATTTTTCTGTGTTCGGTTACATCACGGGCAGCTCCACGAAAGCCGGTAACTTTTCCAGAAGCGTTTTTAATTGGCAAAAAATTAACCTGCACATCAATCAGGCTTTCGTCTTTGCGCGCAAAGTGTTTAAGACGTTCTGTTGGCCCGCCCGTGCTAAGTCCCTGCAGCCATTCTTCCCGGCTGATTGGCGGATCCGGCATCAGATCATAGGAAGT
>JALSYJ010000320.1 GCA_027071965.1 Robiginitomaculum sp.
CAATGATGTGGAAACTGCCAGAAAACTGGCAGAAAAGGCGGTCTCCACAGCTCCCGGTTTTGCCCCAGGCGCGGCGCTGGCTGCCAGATTATTAGTTGAAGCCGGAAAAAACTGGCGGGCGGCGGGCCTGTTAGAGGACGCATGGGCTGGCGCTCCACACCCTGCGCTTTCCCTTGCCTATGGAGACTTAAAAGAGAACGAGACGACCAAGGCCCGGATCAAGCGTCTTGGCGGATTGGCGCAAATCAATCCAGATCACCGGGAGAGCAAAATCCTGCGGGTTGAGCTGGCTTTGCTCGGTGAGGATCCAAAACAGGCAAGCCAGTTACTTGATGAAATTTTGGCTGATGATGATGAACCGTCATCGCGGATATGTTCTTTATATGCACAAAGTGAGCGCCAGGCGGGAAATAGCGCACGGGCTAATGAGTGGCTGCGCAAATCTTTAAGCGCTCCTGATGAGGCTGACTGGTCAGACCTTGATCCTGATGGCCCGGCTTTTGGTTATCGCGCCGAGGACTGGGCGCGCCTAGTTTATAGTTTTGGCGATGCCGGTGAATTGATACATCCACGCCATGAACGCTTTGAGCGCGTTAATCATGCTGGTGAACACTTAATTCAAATTGAAGATGACCGCAGTGTAGAGCCGGAGCCGGAATCAGAGCCAGAGGCTGAAATTAAACCTGAGCCCGAACCTGAAGCTGAATCTGAACCCGCTCCAAAACCAAAAAGGGCAAAAAGCACCAGAACAAGAACAAGAACCAGCACTAAAACCGGCGGTAAAACAAAACCAAAAACACGAAAGTCCGCTCCTAAAACAAAATCCAGACTTAAATTGACCAGTGTCGATGAATTGCCGCGCCAACCTGATGATCCGGGGCCTGGCGCCAAGGCTGACCCGGCGGACAGTGTGCTGACCCGCAAGCGCAACGTGCACTAGCACGGGTTCAAAAGAATTGCATTAGCACGGGTTCAAAAGAATCGCATTAGCACGGGTTGCAGAGAAAGCGCACTGGCATGAGTGCTAAAATGAGAGCAGCCCGGCAATAATTATCAGCTTTTGCCGCCCCTGATTAGTTTAAGCTGTGGTTTAATTGCCAAAGAAGGGGGGGCTGGTTTTTCTTCTACAGACTCCAGAATAGGCTCTTTGTCTGGCGCGTCGGCATGCTGTTTCAGGTTTTTCTTCGAGCGTGTTGACTTAAATCCGTTGCCCCGGTTCCATTTTTTTGGCTTTTTACCCTTAGCCTTATCCTCAATCTCCTTTAGCTTGATAGCCTGCCGATAGGACAGGGCATCGCCAAACCGGCCCTTTTCCGGGTCGACAAATGCGCTATCAAAATTTTCCAGTTTTTCTTCCAGACTTTGGGCAAATTCGTTCTCCCAGTCAGAAAACGCCTGATCCTCTTCGAGCTCTTTTGCTTTTACAAGAGCTTTTCTTATCCGCGACAAGGCTTTGCGCTTTTGTGCCTTGCGTCGTCGCTCGCGTTTTTGTTCATCCTTGTCCTTCATCACTCATCACACTGGGGTTGCAACCAGAGAGGCCATCATGCCCGGGCATCATAAGAAATGTAAAGATCAAAATGAAACAACGATTGAGGATTTGGTTTAAGTCTCGCCAAGCGCAGATAGATATAAGTCCAAAATGGCTTCTTGTTCCTGTCGTTTTTCACGATCCATTTTACGGATGCGAACCACTTGCCGCAATACCTTGGCATCAAAACCAAAAGCCTTGGCCTCATCATAAACCGCTTTGATGTCTTCCAGCACGGCCTTTTTATCTTCTTCGAGGCGCTCAATCCGGGCCAGAGTGGATTTTAATTGCTCACGAGTGCTTTGGCCCATGTCTACGGTCATGTTTGCTTCCTGTAAAAAATGAGAATCGATTGTGACGGGCAACCTAGAAAAGCAAGTAAGCAAGCGCAAGCGGTTAAAGCGCCCGGCCCTTAACTTGTTTTTCCAGACGCTTTATTCCCGCTTGTGCTTCGTCAAGAAACGGATGAATCGCCAGAGCATCCAAATAGGCCTGATAAGCGCCTTCTGGGCTACCAAGTCTCTCTAACACCAGACCCAGCCCGGTTCTGGCTCCAAAGTGCCTGGGCTGTAATTCTATGGCCCGGCCCAGATCCTCCATGGCAGCCACATATTCACCGCGCATGTATTCCAGTTTCGCCCGCTGGTTCCAGCCTTCGGCAAATTCGGGCGCAAACTCCACAACATCAGCAAAAAAATCCCCCGCAAGATCAAGCTCGCCCATGGCCTGAACTTCCATGCCCCGTTGCAGTAACAGATCCACACTGGCCGAGCCACTGTTTAGAAACCTTGCCCATATTTCTTCGGCCAGCAGGCTGGCCTCTTCCTCATCAGATGCGATTGCAAGGCGATCAAGCAATTCATCTACACTGGCAACATCGCTGACAGTATCAATGGCCGCACCGTGTTCTTCGGCGCTGACCTTAATTGGCAGCAATACCGCCAATCCAAAAAGCAGAATTAAAATAAACTTCACGGTTTAAGATCCTAATGGTGGGTCTTTAGGCCCTGACCCTGAGTATACAACCTGAGTATATAAAACTTGAAGCTGCACGTCACCTTGCATTCTGGTAATTATTCCGGTTACCAGGGCCAAACCATTACCTTTAAGCATGATACGTAATATTAATGGGGCTGCGGTCTAATATTTCCTGTATAACATACTTCACCCGCAAGCAGGGTTGGGTTAGAGTATATTTTTCGATCTCCTAAAATTGGTGATATTGATGAATTTGATGAAAACATCACTTTTTTTCGTGCTGGCTTTGCTGATGCTGGTGCTTTCCGGGTGTGCCGGACAGAAAAACAAGAAAAAGCTGGCTTATATCGAGCGTCCGGCAGAAACAATCTATCTTGATGGTTATGACCGTATGGCCAGAAGGGACTGGACAAGGGCAATCTTGCTGTTTGATGAGGTAGAGCGCCAACATCCATATTCTGAATGGGCCAGAAGGGCGATACTCATGTCAGCCTATGCCAGCTATGAGGCTAATAAATATGATGAAGCAATTACGGCCGCCAGTCGCTTTGTCGCCCTGCACCCCGGCTCGAGCAGCGCGCCCTATGCTTATTATTTAATTGCAATCAGCCAATTTGAGCAAATCAGGGATGTGGGCCGGGATCAGGGAAAAACCGCCGAAGCCCTGGACGCCTTGCGTCAGGTGGTTCGCCGATTCCCCAATAGCGAATATGCCAGAGATGCCCGCCTTAAAATTGATCTTACCCTTGATCAGTTGGCCGGAAAAGACATGGCTGTGGGACGTTATTATCTGAACAACGGTAATACCCTTGCTGCCATTAACCGGTTTCGCAATGTAGTATCAGAGTACAACACTACCAGCCATGTTCCAGAAGCCCTGCACCGCCTAGTAGAGTCTTATGTTCGCTTAGGCGTTATGACCGAAGCAATACAAATAGCTGCGGTGCTTGGATATAATTATCCGGGAAGTGAGTGGTATCAGGACAGCTATAAACTGCTTGCCAAAACCGGCGGGCTGGAAGCCGTACAGCAACTGGATGAAACAGATCCGGTAAAACGGAAAAACTTTTTCAAACGTGCCTGGGACAATTTGTTTTAAAGCTTACCTATGTTAACTGAGCTTTCCATTTTTGATGTGGTGCTGATTGAGCGGGTACGGCTTTCTTTTGACAAAGGGCTCACGGCCATGACCGGGGAGACCGGCTCTGGTAAATCAATAATTCTTGATGCTCTTGGATTGGCTCTTGGTGCTCGCGCGGATCGAGCGCTGGTGCGGGCTGGTTGCAAACAGGCGCAGATCATCGCCAATTTCTGCCCGGAGCCACAGCACCCGGTCTGGGCCCTGCTGGAAGAAATGGAACTTGGTGACGGCCCCGATGAAGAATTGATTTTGCGCCGGATAATTGCCGAAGACGGAAAATCAAAAGGGTTTATCAATGATATTCCTGTCTCGGCCGGCGTGTTGCGTAAAACCGGAAACCTGCTGGTGGAAATTCACGGGCAGCACGATGGCCGGGGGCTTATGGACACCCGCACCCATATTCAGGCCCTTGACGCCTTTGGTGAATTGCAAGGAGATGTTAACCGCTGCTCACAAGCCTTTAATGCCTGGACGAATGCCAAAAAACAGGCCGAGGCCCTTGCTCTGCAAGCAAAGTCTGATGCCTCAGAACAGATATATTTACAAGAGGCTGCTCATGAACTGGACAGGATGGATCCAAAACCGGGCGAGGAACAGTCTTTGGCTTCCATGCGCAATGTTCTGATGCAATCTGAGCAATTGCTTGGTGACATAGAAAACGCAAGAAAACAGCTTGATGACATGCCTGGGCCGGAAGATCAGATTGGCTCGGCTTTGCGCAATATTGAGACTGCTTTGACAAGAATGGAATCTGCCCAAAGCGATGATCCGGCACGCAAATCCCTTTTGCGCACCCAAAACGCGCTGGAACAAAGTCTGGTGGAGCTGGATGAAGCGCGATTGGCGCTACAAGATGCCGCCCATAAGCTTTCGGTGGAGCCGGAAAAACTGGAAATGGCAGAAGAAAGACTGTTTGAGCTGCGAGCACTGGCCCGCAAGCACAAAACCAGTGTCGATCAATTGCCAGAAATTCGCCGTGAACTGGCCCGACGGCTGGAAACACTGGAAAACCTTGAACATGCACAAGTGGTTGCCGCAAAAGAAGTGTCAAAAACCAAAGAAGCATATCAAAAATGTGTTACTGGCCTGTCGAAGAAACGCACAGCGTGGGCGCACAAGCTGGACAAGGCTATTTTGCAGGAATTGCAGCCTTTGCGACTTGAAAAAGCCCGGTTTGAAACCAAAGTTGATGTAGTTGAGATTGATGCGGGCAATGCCATAGGAATTAATCGCGTCAGTTTTGAAATTTCGGCAAACCCCGGCACCCCTCTCGGCCCATTGTCCAGTATTGCCTCTGGTGGGGAGTTGTCTCGGGTTTCACTGGCAATAAAGGCGGCCATGGCTGACAAGTCTGCTCCGGGGTTGATGATTTTTGATGAGATAGATCAAGGAGTTGGCGGGGCCGTTGCCGATGCAGTCGGTAGGCGACTGGCCGTTTTGTCTCAAGAGAATCAAGTGCTGGTCATCACCCATAGCCCACAAGTGGCAGCACGGGCCAATGTGCAGTTCCAGATCGAAAAATCAGAACAAAACGGTGTCTCCACAACCAAAATTACTCCACTGGAGAAGGCACAACGCGAAGAAGAAATAGCAAGAATGCTGGCTGGCGCAAAAATTACCGATGAGGCCAGAGAGGCCGCCAAAGCATTGCTGGGATCATAATAATTATCGGCAGGTTTTGATATTTTGTCCTGTTATCAAAGCCAAAAGCCATAGCTACCTAACCGTAATGTAACTTGAGTTGCCCGACACAGGCCCTAAAGAATGCCCTTCAAAAATAGGCGGGCCTTAATGTCCTATACAAAACAAAAATATATTACCCTGATTCTGGCCGGGTCGATGGTTTGGGCAGCAAATGTTAGTGCTGCACCGGCACAAAGCTCTGCTGAACAGGAAAACATTGTCGCCTATCAGCCAGATTTCTTTAGCGTTTATAATCCGGTAACCGCTCTTGATATGGTGCGGCAGGTTCCAGGTTTTTCCATTCAAGATGGCAGCAGGGCACGGGGCTTTGGCAGCACCGCTGGCAATGTTCTGATTGATGGAGAGCGCCCTAATACCAAAACAACCTCCTTATCGGATATTTTGCAGCGCATTCCTGTGGAGCGGGTAGAAAAAATTGAACTGGTAAGTGGCGCTGTAGCCGGGTTGGACATGCGCGGATTAAACCGGGTGGTAAATGTCACACTAAAGGGTGGCAAAACCGACAACCAGACCTCGTGGAAGTTCACCATATCCAAATGGCCTCGAACGATAGTTCCCTCCGGGGAAATTATTCAATCCTTTACCCTGTGGAAAACTGATATTTCCATTGGCCTGCAACGCAATGCCGGCTCAAGGTGGAATCAGGAAAGCAAAGACTTTTTCAACGCCAGCGATCTGTTATTTGAACAAAGACGGGCTGAGAATCAAACCAATTTTCGAGAGTGGCAGCCCCATATCACCATGGCCAGAAAGTCTGCCAATGGTGATACTGCAAACCTTACAGGAAAAACATGGCGCTGGACATGGAGGCGCGCTCGCACAGAAGATATTTCGCTGATCCCGGCAACAAGCCCTGAGCCAGACCGTTCTGATATTGCCAGCTCTGACAACAGTGGCAGCGGTTTTGAAATCGGTGGTGATTATGAGCATAAAATTGGCGACAACCGCTCTGCAAAGCTGGTTTTCTTTCAACGCTCAGATGAGCGCTTGATGAACAATTTATTTGAGACCTATGATCAAGCTGGGTTTTTGGGAGCAACCAGGATAATCTCCCGTGAAGCCAATAATGAAAGCATTTTACGCTCGGTTTTTAATTGGGCGAAAACCCCAAAAAACAGCTTTGAGCTTTCTGTTGAAGGAGCTTATAATTCACTGGATGCGCGGCTGGACTTATCCCGCGACAGCGGATCGGGCTTTGTGACAATAGTTATTCCGGTGGCCAATACAAGGGTCAATGAAAAGCGCAGTGAGGCTGCTTTTTCATGGATTACCAAACCGACCACGGGCCTGACTATTGAATCGGAATTCAAATATGAAATCTCCAGAATCGGACAAAGTGGAGATGCTGCCAATTCCCGGCTGTTCCAATTTCTAAAACCAAATTTCAACCTGACCTGGGATCGCAATCAGCAAGATCAAATCCGGCTCTCGGTAAAAAGGGTTGTGGGTCAGCTTAACTTTCGTGATTTTGCAACCTCCGTTGATGTTATTGATGATCAAACCAATATCGGAAATGTGGAATTACGTCCGGACAGTACATGGTCAATCAATGGTGTTTTTGAGCGCAAACTTGGCAAAAAAGGCGTTTTTATACTGCGAGCCAATCGAAGCTGGATATCTGATATCCGGGATCTGGTTCCAATAAACAATTTGTTTGATGCTCCGGGCAATATTGGTGATGGCACAAGCTGGCAGATATCCACAGAAGCAAGGCTTCCCACCGACAGGATAGGGCTTAGCGACGGTATTTTTACAATCGGCGGCGGTATTGGCGATAG
>JALSYJ010000321.1:0-630 GCA_027071965.1 Robiginitomaculum sp.
GCGCATAAGAAGCTCCCAATTGATATTTTGTGGCCTGACCATAGGCATCATTATAGCTGGTAGACCTTAGTTCAGCAGTTCCGCTATTATCAAAATCGGTTGTTATAACATCACCATCAATGCTTGGCTCAACGCCAATGGCCATTTCAAGATTCATCCGTTGGCCGATGGGTCGTTGCTGTGACTGACCATATCCGCCACCCCAGTTTCCAATCCAGGAACACCCTGACAACAGGGCAGCAGATGCAACAATAAGAGCAAGGCGTATCACTTGGATTCTCCAGTTTTCATCGTCAACAATCGGGCGTCGAATCGTTCTTCTAAAACCCTCATTCCATAAAGCACTTTATTCCTTTAAGGATTGTTAACCATAATTAGAATCACCCGGAGCAGATAAGTGCAGAAAATCCTTACAATAATTATTGGCGGTATTTTGGGAAGTTTACTACTGCCCGTTTCCGTCGTAGCTCAATCAAACAACAGCATATCTTCTGAACAATTAACCCAATTGATTGATGAGGTTGAAGCATTTGACCTGGCCAGTGATCCCATAACTGCCGGTCGCAAGGGTGATATGGAGGCCTTGCGTAAAATGCCGGACGTGTCGAAAAAAACCATCGCCGCCAGATC
>JALSYJ010000321.1:640-1785 GCA_027071965.1 Robiginitomaculum sp.
TAAATGCTGATTTACTTCACTATGCTTTAGCCAGCCGTGTGGCACGAGCAGAGTTTGATACCGCTGCCCTGCCGTTTACCAATGATAGCGGCTTTCATACCAGCCTTGACTTTATTGCCAGAACCACACGGGTAACATCGCTGGATGAGGGTGAGGCATGGGTTGCAAGACTGCACGACGTGCCCCGGTTTTTAACAGAGCATCGCAGCAATATTTCACGCGGTATTAAATCCGGATTTTCCCAGCCCAAGCTGGTAGTAAAGGGAGTTGTCACTACGCTGGAGGCGCAATTGGGTGATGATGCCCTGCTAAACAGCCTGCTGGCCCCATTAGATAGCCTGCCAGCCAGTACCGACAATGCCGCCAAAGAACAATTACAGCAGCAAGTAAAAACAGCCTTTAACGAGGCTGTATTTCCGGCAATGCAGGAAACTCTTAACTTCATGCGTGATGAGGTTTTGCCTGCTGCACGCAACAGTATTGGCATTTCAGAAGTGCCCAATGGCCGTGATTACTATGAAGTATTGGTAAAAGCCTTCACCACCACCGACATGAACGCAGCACAAGTGCACGAGCTTGGACTTTCAGAAGTAAAAAGAATTCGCGCCGAAATGGAGCAGGTCATAGCTGACACCGGATTTGAAGGAGATTTTGCCGATTTTTTACATTTCTTGCGCACCGATCCACAATTTTATGCCAAAAGCGAAACAGAATTGCTAATGCGTGCCAGCTATATTTCCAAACAGGCCGATGATAACATGCCCCGGTTTTTCGGAATATTGCCACGCCTGCCCTATGGGGTGCGCCCGGTGCCAGCTAATATTGCGCCCAATTACACCACCGCCAGATATTGGCCCGGGGACATTGAGCAAGGCAGAGCCGGTGGTTATATGGTCAACACCTATGATCTTAAATCTCGACCTTTATATGAATTGCCTGCACTAAGTGTGCACGAAGCGGTTCCTGGTCATCATCATCAGATAGCACTTGCCCAAGAGCTAACCGATGTGCCGGAATTTCGCACCAAGCTATACATAACCGCCTTTGGTGAGGGCTGGGGCCTATACACGGAAAAACTGGCAGTAGAAATGGGTTTGTACAAAAGCCCATACGAACACTTTGGGCGGCTTACTTACGAAATGTGG
>JALSYJ010000322.1 GCA_027071965.1 Robiginitomaculum sp.
GAGTTGATTTTGTTGAAGAAGAAATGGGCTTTGCCGTCGCTAAACCCGGATAGGCCACCGCGATTATCCTGCGAACGCACGCGCCAAAAATAAACCGTGTTATCCTGTAAGTTTTCATATCCCGAAAGGGTATCCAGCATGACCGTTACTGCGTTACCTTGAACAGGAGTACTCGCTGCGCTCGGAGATAATTGATTCCAATTTGCGCTATTCAGATATTTCTGATTGATTAACTCACCTGCGACGAGGACCTTATAAATTTCTGGTGAAGCGAAATTCGTATCACTATCAACTTGCAAGTTATAGTTAATCTTGTCATAAATATTGGGATCACTGGAAGCATACCAAATGAGTAAACCTCCCGGGCGTAATTCTTCTCCCAAAACAGGTGAAATTGGAGACGGGATTGAAGGGGCAAGGTTTTCTCCTGAACTCGGATCGAAAATGGCAAAAACCCCCTCGGATATTGCAAAACCACGATTCCCTGCTTTATCAGTCATTTCGATCTTCAGCATCCCTTGATGAGTTGGCGGCCCGGGCACCAGCCAATCGTACTGCCTCTGGGAGGATGTAACAGAATCAATGAAGGCAAATGTCTTACCGCCATCTCGTGACAAGGAAAGGGTGCCACCGGCCAAAGCGACATTATCTGATGCCGCCCAGGCAACCGTATAAATGCTATCTATGGCCAAACCTTCTCCTGGCCTGGGAACAATAATTGCAAGCTTAGGGGCTTCAGTATCGGAAGATTTGACGAATGGCGAATACAATACGCGCCCTCGATCCGCACGGTCCATTTGATCAAAAATTTGCGCTTCAATTACGGCATCGCTATTGGTTTCCCAATAATTTAATTTTGCGAAAATTTCCGCTGGGCTAACATTCTTGATGGCAAATCGATTTGGATCGGTCAGGAATCCGATGAATTGATTGCCACCAATACTGTTGTGGCTGCCGCCGCCAAAATCCGGAGAGGCACCATTGTATGCTTCAACACCAGAACCTCTCGTATACATGATGGAACTATGTTCAATTGCTGGTGACGATCGATCAAAAACCAGTGCGGCAGAATTGTTTCCATAGCCACCGCTTGCCCCAAACTTCAAGCTTATAAACTTTAGTTGACTAATATTTGCTCTTTCACCGATGAAGCGAATACCTCCCCAATCACCGCGTACCCCCTTTGATTGGCCATCATTGTTGGTATCCCCATCCAATGCATCATCTCGGTAAGATGTGAAAATAATCGAATCGGATTCTGTCCCAATAGCAGATAAATTGCCGCGAATATAAAAATCGGTCCCCGGCCACATTTTGAAGTGAGTCCCTTTAACAATAGACAAAGAAGCACTTTCAGATATCGAAATATCCCCTGAAACAGTATAAGGCAAGGCAGTTTGATCAAAAAGAATATCGGTTTGATATGTGCCAGCAAGAATATTGATTCCGTTGGAAGTCGAGTTTTCAATTTCTACAAATTGAAATATTGGATTGCTGCGGGCATCCACCAGTATGGGTACGCCCAGATTACCATAGCCACCCCCTCCGGCAAAGGTAAGCCTGGTATGGATGAGCTTTGAACCCGTACTGGTCGAGTAAAAGCGGATGCCACTCCAGTCCCCGGCAACGGCCGTGGTAGAGCCATCATTGTTCGTATCCCCGAGGATGCTGTCATCCCGGTAAGAGGTCAATGTAATGGCCTGCATTTCTGTACCCGATGCATCAAGAGTTCCTTTGACAAAAAAATCGGACCCGGGCCAGAGTTTAATAGATACTCCTGGTAGAATAGTCAGGGTCGTTCCTTCCCCAACCGTAAAATCGCCATTCATGGTATAAGGTAAGTCCGTAATATTCAGTCGGGTGTTGGAAAGGTAATTGCCAGGGATGATATTTACGCCATTCGAGGTGCAATTATCGAGCTGCATGTTTTGCATGGAAACCTCAGCACGAGGATCGACCTGTAGCGGATTACCAATATTGCCATAGCCGCCACCACCACCAAAGTATATCTGCCAATATCGAAGCCTCGAGCCAGTCGAGCTGCCTGTAAAACGAATACCGCCAAAATCTCCACTCACGCCTGCTGTTTCTCCATCAGCATTCGTATCTCCAAAAATAGAATCATCCCGATAGGAAGTAAAGGTAATGGGCTTGGCAGGTGTGCCTTCAGCAATGAGGGTACCTTCAATGTAGAAATCCGCTCCGGGCCACATTTTGAAGAGCACCCCGGGATCAATCGTTAATTTTGCGCCATTTCTAATGGCAACATCGCCGCTAATGATCATGGGCAAATCATAATTCAGAATACGAACATCGCTGGTAAAGGAGCCGGTCTGCAATTGGATCCCATTGATGCGATTATTAAACAACCGGACGGCCTGTATTCCCGGATTGGCTGCAAGCTCGATATAAATCGGTGCTGGTAGATTGCCGTAGCCACCCTGTGCTGCATAATTCACATCAACATAATCCAGACGCGTCTGTTGGTCATCGATGGTACGATAAAATCCAATCCCACCCCAATCACTCGCTACCGCAGCAGAGCCTCCATCGCCATTCGTGTCACCTGCTCGGCTATCATCGCGATAGGACGTAAAAACGATGCGATTTGTTGGATTCCCTCGAGCAAGGAGTCCACCTTTAATATAAAAGTCCGAGCCTGGCCACATTTTGAATAACGCACCCGCAGCAATGGTTAAAACCGCTCCGGCATTTATTGTTAAATCCCCTGAAACAATATAAGGCAATCCTGTAATGCTCAAACTGATATTGGAAGTATATGTCCCGGCATCGATTTGAATGCCATTGATTTTATTCTTCTCAAGAGTAGTATTGGTAACCGTGGGATCAACATAAGCTGAAAGCGCAATGGGAGCACCATTGTTGCCATAGCCCCCCTGGGCTGCATGGCGTATCACCACATGATTTAATACACACTGGGCTGCCATCGCGCTGCTTTCAAAGCGAATTCCGCCCCACGATCCTGGTAGTGCCTGATCGGCGCCTTCAAAAATAATCGGCCGTTCAGCAGTTGCGTTGGCCATCAGGCCGCCTTCCACGAATATATCCGTGTTAGCTTTACCTCGGACCACCACTCCGGGTTCAATCGTCAAAATGACACCCGGCTTGACGCGTACGTCCCCAATGAGCACAAATGGACTATTGGCCACCCCCCAGGTTGTGTTCGCCGTAATATTGCCGGCGACTTCTGTGGGGTTGCCATAAACATTGACGAGGGCCTGACCCTTTTGCAACCCAGGCGATGTGGCTTCAATCGTAACCAGACCGGGCACAGTAGTGGCTTGCAATTGAATGGTTGCCACACCATTAACCGCATTGATGGTGGTATTACCAACCAGCTTCGCTGAATTAGTCCCGGAGGTGATGGCGAAAGTGATAGGATTGGTGGCGCCTGTATTGAGTTGTCCCTGTGAATCCAGCAGGCGAGCAGTCAGCATAGTTTCTGAATTGGGTAACGCTGGCAAGGCAGAGGCAGCAAGTTGAAGAGAAACAGTCGTTGCCGGCCCAATGTTTTTCCAGGAGACAAACATCGGATTTTGCCAGCTATTTGCATCACTTTCCGTCTCGATGCGAATGTAGATATCTTCTGTTCGGTCATTGCTGCCATAGATTTCGACAAAATCTTGATAAGGCTGGGCAGTCGCTTCTGCAAAGAGGCCGAGTTTGTTAGCGCCATCCTTACGATAAAGTTCAACCTTTAGCGGTTGAGAAGGATTCGATGCAGGAGCATTCTGCACATCGAACTTGTAGGCACCGGATTGGATAGGCGTCAATTTCAGCCAATCGACATCGATTTTGACATTATTGCTTTGGCGCGTGGAAAATATGTGGTAGGTTTTGTCGGCTTGTATTTCATAGGCTAGATCATCGGTGTCTGGCTCGTCGAGGCCTCGAAGAATGGATTTGTAATCATTAGTTTCCCACTTTTTTGCGAAAGGTATCCATGCATGCAACCTGTTCGTCATTAGCGTATCACCAACGCTATTTAAATATTGGCGATCTTTGCGAACAGCTCCATCTCCCACAAAGAGCTCAGTGAATCTAAATTTTTCTGATACAATCCAGGTATAATCTACGTTCCGCGGTAAAGGCATATCAAGATTATCAAATCTAACAACAGTATTGGAATTAAGCCCTTTAATAATATCATTTATGTCGCCGTCACAATTTATATCTTTGTTTATGAACCATAATTTAAGTGGATTGTTGGGTTTTGTCGACGGAACTGCATTTTCAACTCCTCCAAACAGATATATTCCATTGTCAGGATTGCCAGCAAAATTCGGACTCCCATTAGAATAGTAATTATAGGTAAGATCTCTCGCAGCTTCTGCTCGTTCGTTAATTCCGAGAAAACCCTTATTTTCAGCACTATTTGCCCCTGCGTGTGGTGTGCCGATTGTCACGAGTTTCGCGACCCGATGCCCCGTACTTTCTTCGTCCGGGTATGCCCACCATTTGGGGTTGCCGCCTTCATCCGTGCGCTGCAGATATTCGCGCGCAGCAAGGCCTCCCATAGAATGTGCAACAAGGATCACTTTTTTTGAACCAGACTTCGTGATGACTTGTTTTATCATACGACCAAGAGCATAGGCCTGTTTTGTAATAGCAGATTCGTTGCTACTCGATTCACCGGGCAGCAATCCAGGCGAGGATGAATCGTGAATTTTCAGGAGCGCAGCATCTGCTTTTTCGTTCCAAAAATTATTATAATTGATTGCGAAAATATTTCCTCCATACAAGTCATTTACCCTATTGCCATCCTCGTCATAGATCAGAAATAAGACATCATCGTCGAAGTTGCCACGCTTATTATCAGGCCCAGCAATATTCGTCATTCCTTTGTAAGCATTGAGAACGACATGATAAATTCCCTGGTAGTTGGGATATGGATCATTCCATCCAAATTGGTCACGATAAAATTCTATCGTATCTTTCCATGTTTCATCACTGCTATTAATCCCATGCACAAAAATAATCGGATACACCGGCTGCTGGGCATGTGCTTCTGAAAAAAATGAAACCATAGCAGCAAACAGGCTAACAAGCAGTGTTAAAAGGCGAGAGTGGCTTATTTTACATTGCATGAGAATCATCTCCAGATCAAGGATTATCCCGGGAGAAATCTGACCAGGCAGGTTGATAGATTTTCAACTTG
Organism: Robiginitomaculum sp.; assembly: GCA_027071965.1. Taxonomy (GTDB): domain Bacteria; phylum Pseudomonadota; class Alphaproteobacteria; order Caulobacterales; family Maricaulaceae; genus Robiginitomaculum_B. The sequence continues at coordinate 5,180 of JALSYJ010000322.1, forward strand.
ATCACTCGGGGAATTGAAATCATCTTCCCCAACATATAAAGGAGCTCTAATCCATTTTGAGCTTCTGTTCTGCCACAGATGGAAATGGATAAACAACATTTTCACCGCTATCGTATCCGTCCGGTGCCCCCCATCTTTCTTCAGCCCTCTCTTTTTTTGTTTTTACCAGTGGGTTTTCGAAAGGTGATTATCTATGTCGCGATACACACCCGTGTCTATCAGGCGAGCCGTAATGATGGAGCCCATTATGTTCCCTTTTGTTGAGAATCATCTTGTCAGCGGACTATCGCAGAAAAGTTCTCTGCAAACAGCACAACCGGCAGGGCGATCATATGCGCGCTGTAGCGCTGAGACAAGCTGGTGCACTATGTTAACTACTGCAAGTCGAGCTCGATAAAAATTTGGTGGGAACACTATTTGTCCGGAGGCTCAGGGGGGCAAGAACGATCTTATCACCGGTTCGTACGAGGGTGGGTGAGGCGGGGTAGCGATGCTGTACTCCCTTGCGGCAGAGCCAAACAGCACAGCATCGAACCCTTCGTCCGGCTCAGAGATGTGCTCGCTCGCATCGCTGACTATCCGCACACAAACCTCGCCCAACTCCTGCCTCTAAACTGGACCCAAAAAAACGCGGAGAAAAGTAACCTGTAGTTTACCGGACGGATACGTAGCACATTATCACAGACACCGTTTATTCCATTTGCCGATGAACCAAGACAATGACCAGCGAAGGCCGTTAGCGAAGCCGGCTGTCCGAATAGAGCCTTACGCTGTTCATGCTGTTACTAAGGCAATCTTAATCTCTTCTCTTTATCACCACAAGAGATGTCCTGCGGGGCTACTTATTACCGCTAAAAGTTGTCTTCTCCTTAATCTCCGCAGCTTGTTGTGCAACGACCGCCATCTCTTCTGGATGGAGGTAATCCCACGCCTTGTCTAAGATAGCGTTGTAGGCCATTTCGAGATGGGGAGCAATTGCTCGCTGAAGACCCGGTTCATCCTGTAAGTACCAAGTTTGAGGAATAACCTTATACTTCGCCTCGCCTTTCCATGGGAATGTCGCTTGCTTGATTGATACACTCTTGTTCCACATTCGAGTCCCCGACAAACTCTCAACAACGGAAAGCGTGACGCGGCCACCAATTGTGGCGTTCCCATTGAGTGTGAAGTAGTTGTCACCGAAGATTGCTATGTGCTCCTTCGCTGAAACTTGTCCCAAGGTTAACTGTACGTCGAGAGTCGGTTCAAGCACAAGATCGCATGCCTTCTTGTCGGGGTAGGTCATCTCATCCGCATTCAAAAAAGGACCAGTTGTAGTGAAACCCCGCGCAGTCATGAGCTCGTTGAAATCGTTGCGCATGTTGTCACGGAAGGTGTCAAATGGATATACATTAATCCAGTCCTCTTCTTTGGCATAGGAGCCTCCAACGATGCCAAAGGTAACACCAGATGAAGCGGTAGCTGCGGTTTCGGGTGGGTTCCAATCAAAGACTGGTGTTGGCGGGGCTTCTTTCGTGGCTTTCTGGCCAGAAGTTGCACAGCCAACAAGAAAAGGAGCTGTTGCGAACATGATAAACAGAGCCCATTGCATTTTCATTTTCATTTTGTACTCCTTGTGAGTAAATGTTAAAAACAAGAATATTCATTCCCCGCTTGTTGCTTTACCAAAACAAACTAAGTTAAGTCATGGTCAGTCACCTCCTTCCGTAAATGAAATGGAAAATACGATTTATTCCTTTTCATCGTACTGCCAAGTAAAACTTCAGGTTTTTGCTGAATTTGCTATATCCATCTGCATAACGAGTCAAGCTCGTGCATATATTTTGCATCCACGTAGGCTTTTCACCTCATCAAGTACACCACAATGC
>JALSYJ010000323.1:0-347 GCA_027071965.1 Robiginitomaculum sp.
TAGTTGCATTGATTTTATTTGGTGGACGCGGAAAAATATCGTCAGTCATGGGTGATCTGGCCAAAGGCATTAAGAGTTTCCGCAAAGGGTTAAAAGACGACGACCCAGCCATCGAAGATGCCGGTGAAACCATTGACGTTGAAGCCAATGTCAAAGAATCTGAAAAAGAATAATCAAAGCTATCTGACACTGGAAACCAGATAATGATCCCGCAAATTGGATTTGTTGAAATTCTGATATTGGGGGTTGTGGCTTTGGTGGTCGTAGGTCCTAAGGACTTACCGGCTTTGCTTCGCAAAATTGGCAGAATAACCGCCAAAGCCAGAGGCATGGCCAATGAGTTCAAG
>JALSYJ010000323.1:357-7027 GCA_027071965.1 Robiginitomaculum sp.
GATGTTACCCGCGATATTGATGCCTCATCAAAGGATTGATTGACCGTGGAAAATCAAATTGACCCCGCAGATATTGATGATGAAATGGAGTCGAGCCGTGCCCCGTTACTTGATCATTTGCTGGAGCTTAGAACCCGTATAATCCACTGTTTTATTGCTATTGCTATTGCCTTTGGTATTTGTTTCTTCTTTGCACAGGATATTTATAACTTCCTGTTGGTACCTTTTTTAAGCGCTGCCGAAAACGCCAAGACAATGCAAGAAGGAAGCTCACAGCTTGAGCTTATTTTTACTGGCCCGCTGGAATTTTTCTTTGCAAAAATGAAACTGGCCCTGTTCGGCGCAATCATTTTGTCTTTTCCGTATTTAGCCTGGCAAATATATCGTTTTGTTGCTCCGGGGCTTTATCGTAATGAGCGCGGCGCATTCCTGCCATTTTTACTGGCTGCACCGGTTTTATTCGCAGCCGGTGCCAGTTTTGTCTATTATGTGATGCTGCCCATGGTTATGCGCTTTGCCTTTAATCAGGAACAAGTTGCCAGCGCCGAACAAGTGGCAATCCAGTTATTGCCGCGTGTGTCTGAATACCTCTCGCTGGTAACCACCTTGATTCTGGCATTTGGCATATCCTTTCAACTGCCCGTAATATTATCATTAATGGGCAGAGTCGGGCTGGTCAGTGCCGATGGTCTGCGAAAGGGCCGCAAATACGCCGTGGTCGGGATTTTGGCCTTTGCAGCATTTTTCACCCCGCCTGATGTGATTTCACAATTCCTGCTGGGCGTTCCAGTATTACTTTTATATGAAATTTCAATCTGGTCGGTAGCTTTAATTGAAAAAAAGCGTGCTGAAGAAGATCAATCTGAATAGCTCTAAATCATTGTCAATATTTCCTGTGTCATGGATAATTGCTCTTATGAATAACAAGCCTTAGCCAAGACGATTTAAAATCGACCTAGTTTTGGCTAATTTCTGTTCAAGATTATTTAGTTTTTCCTGTTCCTTGGTCACTACTGTTTCCGGTGCTCTGGCAACAAAGTTTTCATTATCCAGTTTTTGCTTGATTTTGGTAATTTCAGCCATGATTTTGTCAATTTGCTTGGCTAAACGATCCCGTTCTTCGGACATATCAATCACGCCCTCGGTAACAAGTCCGAACACCGACTCGTCCAGCACAATTTGCAAGGCAGAATTTGGAAGCTCAGCAACATTCTCAACTGATATCACCCGCCCCAGCCATTTAAGTAATGCCTGATGACGCTCCAGCCGCTCTTTTGTTTGTGATGATGCTCCTGCCACCAATAGGGGAAGTTTTGCGCCCGCAGGAATGTTCATTTCCGATTTTACCGAACGAATAGCAGTGATCAATTTTATCAACCAGTTTATTTCATCTGCATCTTGTTCTGAGTGTAATTCGCTCCCGAATTCCGGCCAGTTGGCAGTGATCAATTGCGTATTACGCTTAGCGCTTTGCCCCCATAAGGCTTCGGTTTGAAAAGGCATAATCGGATGCAGCAAGATCAAAACCTGATCGCGCACGAACGCTGCTACTGATCGTGTTTCAGCTTTTGCCAGTTCATCATCTCCTTGTAATATCGGCTTCATCAGCTCCAGATACCAGTCACAAAACACATGCCAGATAAACCGGTACAAGCCTTGCGCAGCATCATTAAAACGATATTTATCCAGACCATCGGTCACAGTCGCAGCGACCAATGCCAGTTCGTGGATAATCCAGCGGTTTAACGGTTGCTCAAGCTCTGCCGGGTTAAATCCGTTCACAGGTTTACAATCATTCATCTCGCAAAAACGCGCGGCATTCCAAAGTTTGGTGCCAAAATTACGATAACCCTCAACACGGGATTCTGACATGCGAACATTTGTGCCTTGCGCCGCAGAAATTGCCATAGTGAAACGAAGCGCATCAGCACCAAACTTGTCAATCATGCTTAAAGGGTCGATAGTATTGCCCTTGGACTTTGACATTTTCTTGCCGTTTTCGTCCAGCACAAGCCCGTGAATAAGAACATCAGGAAATGGAACCTGATCGGTTAAATACAGCCCCTGCATCATCATTCTGGCCACCCAGAAAAAGATAATATCATGACCTGTTACCAGCACATTGGTCGGATAAAACTTTGCCAGCTCCGGTGTTTCTTGCGGCCAGCCAAGCGTTGAAAATGGCCACAATGCAGATGAGAACCAAGTGTCGAGAACGTCCTCGTCCTGGCGCAAATCTGTTTCTTTGCCATAATGAGCATTGGCCTTTACCTGTGCCTGACTTTGGTTTTCTGCGCAAAACGCCTCACCATCCGGCCCATACCAGACCGGGATCCGGTGTCCCCACCATAATTGCCGCGAAATGCACCAAGGCTGAATATTTTCCAGCCAGTTAAAGTAGGTTTTTTCCCAGTTTTCAGGATAAAACTTTGTGGTGCCATCACGAACAGCCCTTATAGCAGGTTTGGCCAAAGTTTTGGCATCCACATACCATTGATCGGTAAGCATTGGCTCAATCACCACGCCGGAGCGATCACCAACTGGTTGTTGGATTACCCGATCCTCGACCTTGATAAGCAAACCCAAAGCATCAATATCGGCAACCACGTGTTTTCTTGCTTCAAAGCGATCCATGCCTACATATTTGGCCGGCATGATGTCGCTGGCCACCATGCGTGCCTGCTCGTCCATCAGCACATACATTGGCAAGTTGTTTCGCTTGGCAACTTCATAGTCATTAAAATCATGGGCACCGGTAATTTTTACCGCACCGGAGCCTAATTCAGGATCCGGGTATTCATCCGCAATAATTGGAATATAACGATCGGCCAATGGTAATAATACTTTTTTGCCAATAATGGCTGCGTATCTCTCATCATCGGGGTGTACCGCCACCGCACCATCACCAAGCATGGTTTCAGGCCGCGTAGTGGCAATGGAAATATAGTTACGGGTTTCCCATTTGGTTGGCTTACCGCCCTCATCATGTTCAATCGGAAACTCATACGTTTCGCCATTTTCCAGCGGATATTTGAAATGCCAGAAATGCCCCTGCACTTCTTTTTGTTCAACCTCCAGGTCTGATATGGCCGTTTGAAAATGCGGATCCCAGTTGACCAGCCGTTTGGCTCTATAGATCAGGCCCTCACTGTGCATTTTGACAAACACTTTACGCACTGCATCAGACAGCCCATCATCCAAAGTAAAGCGTTCCCGCGACCAGTCACAAGAAGCACCAAGCCGACGCAATTGTTTGATAATAGTGCCGCCGGATTGCTCTTTCCACTGCCAGACCTTGTTGACAAATGCTTCGCGCCCCATGTCACGCCTGCTAGGACTTCCATCTTCGGCCAGCTTTCGCTCGACCACCATTTGCGTGGCAATACCAGCATGATCCATTCCCGGCTGCCATAAAACCGACTTACCGCGCAGGCGCTGAAACCTGATCAGGATATCTTGTAATGTGTTATTAAGCGCATGGCCCATATGCAATGAGCCAGTAACATTTGGCGGCGGAATTACGATGCAATATGGATCGGCATCAGGATCGCTTTTAGGTTCAAACGCACCTGAGGCTTCCCACTTTTCATAAATTTCAGTTTCGGCTTCTGCCGGGTTAAAGGATTTGTCCAGCATAACAGACACACCTAAAATTCAGGGCAAATGGATACCCTTTATGAAAACAATGGATTTGGCGGTTAATTGACGGAAAACCTAAGCTCTGGTTTGACGCACCACCTTGTCAATTGCAGCTTCCACCTTGGCTTCAACAATTGCAGGAAGATTTGCATCAAGCCAGTCTTTTAGCAATGGCCGTAACAATTCGCGCATCACACCCTCAAGTGTCTGGCCATCCTTGTCAGCCACCCGAATTGACGATGCCAGTGCACCCAGCGTGCTTGCCGTAGCTGCTGCTGTTGCATCACTTAGCAATTCTTCTTCTGATATATCATCTGCTGGTTCAGCAGGCGGCGCTGGCTCAGGTTCATGGGATTCATCAAAGATGATCAGATCTCCATCCTCTTCCACTGCCGGTTCCTCGGCACCAACAGTTTCTGTCAGTTCAAGAACATCGTCCTCTGGTTCTGGTTCTGGCGCGGCCATTTCCGGTTCTGGTTCTGGTTCTGTCGCGGCCATTTCCGGCTCGGGCTCGGGCTCGGGCTCTGGTGCTGCCATTTCTGGCTCTGGTTCCGCTTCGGGGGCAGGCTCTTCAGCAACTGCTTCTTTGGTACCGCCCTCATCATCCTCTGAAATAATATTGCGTATAGAGGCGAGAATCTCCTCCATCGTAGGTTCAGCATCTGTCCCTGTATCTGCCATAATTTCTCGTCCGATTCTAAAATTCAAGCCATTAGCGGGTACGCTAAAAGGTTTCTATTGCCCCTGTCTAGTGGCGACGGCAAGTTTAACAAGAAAGCATCGCATTCTTCAATGAAAGTATCTGTATTTTTTATGGAAAAGCTTCCTGTTTAGTATTTGTTTTTGGTGTATCTATTCCCAACTCTGCAAGCTCCAGCCTTCCGGTAGCAGCAAGCAACCCAAAACTGGCAACCAACGCATCGCGCTGTGCCGATACCAAGGCCAATCTGGCATCAAGTAACTCCTGCTCGGCATCCAGCACGTCAAGAGTTGTCCGAGAGCCTACTTCAGCCTCTAACACCACACCATCAAAAGCCAGCTCATTGGCCTGCACCTGTAATTCACTTGCCGCAATTACTGACTTGGCAGCAATAAGTCGATTCCATGCAATGGATACCTGTTCGTCAGTCACCCTTTTAGCCTGTAATACACTAATTCGGGCTTTGCTTGCCTGTTCTTTGGCTTCTCTTACTACAGACCTGTTCAATCCCCCGGTAAAAAGCGGTATTCGCAAATTAACACTCGCGGCAACCAGGTCAGACTCACCGCCAATAAAACCTGCATCATCTGCTGTTCTGGCCTGCGCGCCAATGCTCAAATTAGGTCGCAGACCGGCCTTGGCAATGGATACTCCATGAGCCGCCGCCAGTTCAGACAACCGGGCATTTAATAAAACCGGGGAATTTGCTTCTGCCCATTGTATGGCCATTGCCAACCCATCTGGCAAAAAATCCGGATCAGGTATCTGCTGCAGGCTTCCTGGAGCCTGTCCCACAGTTCGTACATAGGATGAACGGGCAATTGCCAGTTCTGCACGAGCTGCTGCAAGTTGTGATCGGGCCCCGGCCAGTCTGGCTTTGGCCTGACTAACCCCGGTGCGGGTAATTTCACCAACGGCAAAACGGTCTTGTGCTGCATCCAATTGCCTAAGCAACACTTCGACATTGCTTGACCTTATCCTGACCACTTCTGCATTGCGCTGCACATCGGCATAGGCTGTAACCGCCGCCAGTAAAACCTGATGCTCCAATTGCCGAAGATTATTTATTCCAATTTCAATATTCACCTGCGTAAGATCTATTTGCCCTTTAATAGCACCACCGCCATAAAGTGTTTGCTGTCCAGACAGGGCGATTGATCGCGGGTAATAAGTTTGCAGGGCGCTAAAGAAAGGGCTGGATTGCTTTTGCCGGGTAGCCCCTGCGCTAATATCAGCCAGCACGTTGGGTAATCTGGCGGCACGGGCCTGTACCAGTTTTTCATCAAGGGCTCGCAATCCTGCACGTTCTGCCTGCAATTGCGGATTGGATGCATAAGTCATACGCAAAGCATCATGCAGGGTTTCAGCATAACCAACAGAAGATATACCAACTACAAATATTGTGAATGCGGATAGAACTCTGATAATCATTTTGACACCCATTCGGTCAATTTATTTGCCATACAGCCAAGCTTAAGGGACTAATATAGGGCAGAAAACATAAATTACACCCAAGCCGATATCTATTATTTCTGCATAGTCATAATGCAAACTCTTGCACCTGTTCAAATCCGGGTAGATATGGGGCCAAAGCATCAAAAACCACCCGCGAACCTATTACATTATCAGAGCGGGTATATAATTTGACTTGCCCGAAATTTCCTTCACGCTCAATAACTGCCAAACGGCCACCATCTGCCAATTGCTGCAGCCAAGCCTCCGGCGTTTTTGCAACAGCGCCTCCAACAAGAACAGCATTAAATGGCCCCTGATCCGGCAACCCAACACAGAATTTACCCTCGACAACGGCTACATTATCGACTTCGGCCATTTCAATGGCTTTTTCAGCCCGTTCAGCAAGTTCTTTACTTTCTTCCAGTGCGACAACTGTCTCTGCAAGATGTCCCAATACTGCTGAGGAATAGCCTGTGGCCGGAGCAATATCCAATACCAGATCCGTAGATTGAATATCGAGCGCCTGCAACATTTTTGCAAAATCTCTGGGCTTGAGAAGGAAACGCCCTTCGGCAACAGATAAATCAACATCGCTATATGCTAACGCACGGCTCGATTTTGGCACAAAAGCCTCGCGATCCACCGTCAACATCGCTTTTTGAATTTTTGAACTGGTCACATCATTAACCCTGACCTGTCCGTCAACCATTGCCTGTCTGGCCTGCGTAGCATTGCTCATTGGGCTATTATCTCCAAAATATAACCACCGAATCCCATATTGTTATATCCCGGAAGAACAAGAATATGCAATCAATCGATTTCACGGATTTACGAACGGCTTTCAGGCTTGTATAGGATCACTCGCCTTACAAGTTT
>JALSYJ010000324.1 GCA_027071965.1 Robiginitomaculum sp.
AAATAGTAAGCATGGTCGCCATAAATGTCGTAGGCGAGACGATCATTACTTTAGACTTAAATGCCGATGTAATCAAATCAGGGAAATGCGCATGCAGATCAGCATAAATGGCTTCTGAAGGTAAAAACAACAGGGCCGTATCTGTGGTTTCTCCGGGCAGGATATATTTATCGGCAATATCCTTAATGTGCTTTTTCACATCTCTTCGTAATCCGGAAGCCGCTGATTTGGCAAATCCCTCATCACTGGCATCTTGCAATGCCTGCCAGCTTTCCAGCGGGAATTTGGCGTCTACAGCTATGCCCTCATCGCCATTGGGCAAACGTATCAGGCAGTCAACCCTTCTGCCATTGCTCAATGTTGTCTGAAAAGAATAGGCGCTGGGCGGCAGGCTGTCTTCGACCATGTCCTGCATGCGCATTTCGCCAAATTGTCCACGGCTTTGCTTGTTTGATAAAATGCCTTGCAGCGAGTTTACTTCTTGCCCCAGGGTTTCAATATTCTTTTGCGCCCGATCAATAATGGCCAGCCGCTCGCCAAGGCTTTTAAGGTTTTCATGGGTTTTTTCGCGAGTTTCAGCCAAACCATCACCAAGGCGCTTGCCCATGGACTCCAGGCGTTCATCCATATTACGCCGGATCTCGTTCTGTCCGGACTGTGTCGTTTCATGCATGGAGGCGAATGTTCCTTCCATACGCGCCTGATTTTCAGCAAGTCGCAATAATTGCTCTTTCAACAGGGCTTCAGTTTTGGAAGTTTTATGTATAAACATCCATCCGGCAAGCATGATTGCAATCAGCACAAGCGTGACAGCGGCAAATATGGGATCAATGTTCATTAATTGTTCTTGCATGTGGCTGTTATAACTGATTCGCAAGCTCTGGCTAATCTTGACGAAACCCTTTCACCAACCCAGATTGTAGAAATGAGCATCAAACAGATATTAACCGTACCCAATCCTGTCTTAAAACAGGTATCTCGTCCCGTTGAAAATGTGACTGATGATACCCGTAAGCTGATGGATGATATGTTACAGACCATGTATGATGCGCCTGGTATTGGGCTGGCGGCCATTCAAATCGGCGTTCCTTTGCGGGTAATTGTCATGGATCTGGCAGGCGAGGATGAGAAACCGGCACCCAGATATTTTATCAATCCGGAAATAATCGAGGACGTAGAAGAATTAAAAGCATGGGAAGAGGGCTGTTTGTCGGTGCCGGATTTTTATGAAGAGGTGGAGCGCCCTGAGCGGGTAAAGCTACGATATTTGAATTATTATGGCGAGGAAGTGGTTGAATGGGCCGAAGGCATGTATGCCACCTGTATTCAGCATGAAATGGATCACTTAAACGGCGTGCTTTTCATTGACCATTTGTCCCGGCTAAAGCGCCAGCGCGCAATTCGCAAGGTAAAAAAGGCATCGCGGGACAAGCAATTGGAAACCAGCGAGTAATGAGCTTGCGTATTGCCTTCTTTGGCACCCCGGAATTTGCAGCCACTACTTTGGCAGCGTTAATTGCTTCTGATCATGAGATTGTCTGCGTTTATACACGAAAACCAAAACCAGCGGGCCGGGGCAAGAGCTTGCAAAAAACCCCTGTTCATCAAATGGCAGAGGCCTTTGATATTGAGGTGAGAACTCCAGAAACCCTGCGTGACAAGGGCGTGCAGGCAGAATTTGCAGCCCTGAAGCTGGATCTGGCCATAGTGGTTGCCTATGGCCTGATTTTGCCTGCAGCAATTTTATCAGCTCCGGCAAAGGGGTGTTTTAATTTACATGGATCGGCACTGCCGCGCTGGCGCGGAGCGGCACCGATCCAGCGGGCAATTATGGCGGGCGACAGGCAAACAGCCGTACAGGTCATGCAAATGGATGAAGGGTTGGACACCGGCGATGTGCTGCTCTCGGAAACCATAGAGATTTCGGATACCGACACGGCGGGAAGCCTGCATGATGTGATGATGAGCGTTGGCGCAGATTTGATGGTTAGGGCGGTATCCGCACTTGAACGTGATGCCTTACTGCCGGTAGCGCAAAACCAAAACGGGATTACCTATGCGGAAAAAATCGACAAGGCCGAGGCCCGTATTAACTGGAATGTGCCGGGGCCGGAGCTGGATTGCCATATTCGCGGGCTTGCGCCTTTTCCCGGTGCCTGGTTTGAGATACCGACCCCCAAAGGGCCATTGCGGGTCAAGGCTCTGCTAAGTGAATTTGTCCAGCTTCGGGGCAAGCCCGGTGAAATTCTGGATGAGCAGCTAGCCATTGCTGCCGGTTCTGGAGCTGTGCGTCTGCTTAAGGTGCAGCCGGCAGGCAGCAAGCCTCAGGGAGGGAGTGATCTGGTCAGGAGATTTCATCTACAATTAGGTGATCAGGTTTTATGACCCGCTATAAATTGACAATAGAATACGATGGCGGCCCGTTTTTTGGCTGGCAGAAACAGGATAATGTGCCAACAGTGCAAGGAGTTCTGCAACGGGCAGCTACTGCTTTGGATGGATGTCCGGTAATAGTGCAGGGAGCCGGAAGAACCGATGCCGGAGTTCATGCTTTGGCACAAATTGCTCATCTGGACATGCAGCGCCAGCTTGCGCCGGATAGATTGCGTGACGCGCTAAATCATCATTTGCGCCCCGATCCTGTGGCCATATTGCAGGTTGAGCAGGTTGATGATGAGTTTCATGCGCGATTCAGCGCCTCAGCCAGACATTATTTGTACCGGATTAAATCCCGGCGCCCGCCTTTAACTCTGGACAAGGGAAAACTCTGGCAAATTCCGCGGCATGTGGATGTTCAGGCGATGGATGAAGCGGCACAGATATTGATCGGTGAGCATGATTTTTCCACCTTTCGTGATAGTGATTGTCAAGCCAAAAGCCCGATAAAGACACTTGATCGCTGTGATGTGCTGCAAATGGGCGATGAGGTTCAAATAATATGTGAGGCACGCAGTTTCTTGCATTCACAAGTGCGCTCCATGGTTGGCTCGCTGATGCAGGTTGGTTTTGGCAAATGGAGCAGGCAGGATTTCCTTAAAGCCTTTGAAGCAAAAGATCGCTCGGCCTGCGGGCCGGTTGCACCTCCTTTTGGACTGTATTTAACCAGAGTTGTGTATGAATAGGTCCTATGCCAGCGGCAATTTTATCAGGAATGTCGTGCCGGTTTCTTTGGTATTTTCCAGTGTAATATCCCCGCTATTAGAACGGGCCAGTTCACGGGCAATGGCCAAACCAAGTCCAGAGCCGTTTTTGCGGGTGGAGCCAGCAAATGGCGAAAACAGGTCTTTTTGTACTGATTTGGCAATACCTGGGCCGGTATCGGTAATGCGCAATTCAACGGTGGTCTCAACAACAGTAATATGCGCGGTTAACTCCCCGGAACCGCCCATGGCTTGAGTAGCATTGCGCAATAAATTTACCAAAATTCGGTATAAATGATCAGGATCAACCCGCACGTCAATATCATGGCTAATCTTATTGCCCCACTGCACCTGACAGTGTTCGGAAGGACATGCATCCTGCCAGGCATCTTCAATTGCCAGATATAGTGACAGGGTTTGTGGTATGGGCTCCGGTTCGGTTGAGCGGCCATATTCAAGAGTATTTTGGCTTAAAGCCACTCCGCGGTCAATGGAACGAACCAGCCGCTCTCCCATTTTGCGAATGGCTGGGTCTTTGGAATTGGCCAAACGATCGGAAATAAGCTGGGCGCTGGTCAGGATGTTTCGCATGTCATGATTGATTTTGGCAACAGCTTCACCAAGGTCGGCCAGACGGGACTTTTGCTGCAATGCCTGCAATACCTCGCCCTGTAACAAGGCCAGATCATCTTCTACGGCTCCGATTTCATCGGGACGACCAGAAGGAGCAATAATTCTGGTTGGGTCATCAGGGGCTTTGCGGAACTTGGTCATTTCCAGTGATAAACGATGCATAGGGCGCACCAATACATAGAGCAATGCGCCATAAATCAGCGCTCCAGCCAGAATTGATATGGCCAAAGACAGCCAAAAGGTGCGAATGGAAAAGGCCAGCAATTCTTTACGCAAGTCGGCCTCAAGCACCATAACCTCCAGAAAATTATTTTCATCTGATCCCATATGGTCGATTACCCGCAAATAAGCAGGTTGTCGCAACAACAAAGAATCACATGTGCCAATCAGGCTTTGGGACAATGACAGTGAGCGTAAATCAACCAGCACATTTTCCCCCGGCTCTAATGGTGCCGGCAAGACAATCTCACTTACTCCATCACGGTTTATCCGAACGGCTTTAATACCTGCGGTTTCCAGCATTTGTCTGGCTACATCTTCGGATACCATCATGTCCTGAGCAGCCTCAACTCCGATAACCACCAATCGCGCCGCCTGCACCCTGTCTTGCAACCATTGAGTTCTAAACTGTGCTGCCGAGGGTAAAAAGATGGTAATTTCGGCCAGCATCACAAACAGAACTGTCAGCCCTAATAATTGCATGCTCAAGGAAAACCGAATCCGTTTGAACGCAGGTTTTGCCGAAGAACGGGATGTATTTGACTTAAGACTCATTTTCACTTGTGTTGTGATTACACACATCCCTTATCTGTTAGCTGAAAGGTTAGCCGATAAAGTAACTGGTATCAAACACACTAAAATCACCCGGTAACGCTTGACTTGTCCGAACTTGCCCCCTAAAACCCGCCGCTCAAAAGCAAATCCTCGAAATAGGGCTGGTGCCATGAAACGTACATTCCAACCAAGCAAGATCGTGCGCGCGCGGCGTCATGGTTTTCGCGCAAGAATGGCGACGAAGTCCGGGCGTCAAATTCTGTCCCGGCGCAGAAGCCGTGGCCGTAAGGTGCTTAGCGCGTAATCGCCTTTGCAAGTCTGCTGATGGCGAAAGCACGCCTGACCCAACGCAAACAGTTTTTATACGTGGCCAAAGGTGCGTATGCGGCTAGGTCTGCGCTTGTGGTGCAGGCCAGAAAGGCTGATCCGGCACATGAGGATATCAGGGTAGGTTTTACCGCAACAAAAAAAACCGGAAATGCAGTACGCAGAAATCGCGCCAAAAGACGCTTGCGCGCAATAAGCCATATCTTGCTGGGCAGTTTGGGCCAACCGGGCTGGGACTATGTTTTTATTGCACGAAACAACACAGCCGATATCAAATGGAACCAATTGCTTGACGAGGCGAAAGCTGCATTGCTAAGCCTCCGCCATAAAACAAAATGTAATCAGTAGATAATAAGGAACTTTTCTTAAAATGGGCGATCAAAAAAACATGTTTCTAGCCATTGCCTTGGCGCTACTGGTTCTAACGATTTATCAGTTTATGGTGGTGGAGCCTGCAGCACAGCAAAGACGGGCGCAACAACAAATAGAACAGCAATTAACCCAACAATCGGCAGCAAATAATCAAACAGCAAAAAAACTTGCCACCCAGATTGCCCAACAGGCAATGGCTTCTGCTCCTAAAGTCATGGTTGATAATGCAACTGTAGACGGATCAATATCGACCTATGGCAGCCGGTTTAATGACTTGTCCTTGCGTAAATATCGTGAGGAGCTTGACCCGAACAGCCCTGAGGTGCGCCTGCTTGATCCGGCATTGGTCAAGGGTGGGGAATTTGCCATGTTCGGCTGGCGGGCGGCCGATGAGGGCGCAAATAATACCCTGCCGGGGCTGGAGACAGGCTGGACTGTAATTGAGGGCGATATGCTTAGCGTTGGCTCGCCTGTAACTTTGCGTTATGAAAGCCCCGAAGGTCTTGTTTTTACGCGACTTATTGAGCTTGATGACCAATATATGTTTACCATTACCGACACAGTTGAAAATACGGGCAATTTTAGCCGCTCTATTCGTCCGTTTGGACAGGTGCGTAAATATGGTGACCCAACCCGGTTGCCAAAAGATGCAACCCCCATGGATAAGCGCAAACTTCGGGGCAGCTTTGTTTCTCATCAGGGGGTTATCGGGGCGATTGACGGCAAAGGGGTTAAATATAATTACAAGAAAATTCGCAAAGGCGGCGGCGTTGATGCTGGTACTGGCGGCTGGATAGGGTTTACGTCAAAATACTGGCTGACAGCCATTATTGCGCCGTCTGATGAGGTGCTGGAGTCCAAATCACGGATGTTTCGCTCCAGCAATGGCGAAGATGTTTTTGAGGCCAGCCTGTTAGGCAATGCCCGTGAAATAGCACCGGGCACCAAAACGGTTGTGCAAATGCGATTGTTTGCCGGTGCCAAGGAAGTTGATATTTTGCAGACATATCAGGACAAGCTGGGTATTGTTCGGTTTGACGAAGCCATTGACTGGGGGATGTTTTGGTTCCTGACCCGGCCATATTTCAAAATTCTTGATTGGCTCTATGGAATTGTGGGTAATTTCGGACTGGCGATTATGGCCTTTACGGTTATGATTAAGGCGGTGTTCTTCCCGCTGGCCAACAAATCATATGAATCAATGGCTCGCATGAAAGCCTTGCAGCCCAAAATGGAAGAACTTAAAGGCCAGTTCAAGGACGATCCGCAAAGAATGCAGCAGGAGACTATGGCGTTGTACAAGCGCGAGAAGGTCAATCCGTTTGGTGGCTGTTTGCCGATTCTAATTCAGATACCGATATTTTTTGCGCTTTATAAGACTCTTTATATTTCCCTTGAAATGCGCCATTCACCGTTTTTTGGCTGGATCAAGGATTTGTCGGAACCAGATCCTACGGCCATCGGCAATTTATTTGGTCTGATCCCGTGGGATCCTGCTTCGGTACCGTTTCTTGGGGCGGTGCTGGCTGTTGGTATCTGGCCGCTTTTGATGGGCTTAACCATGGGTGCGCAGCAATTACTAAACCCACCGGCGCCAGACCCTATACAGCGTAAGATATTTGCGTTCATGCCTGTGGTATTTACCATTTTAATGGCACCATTTGCAGCAGGTTTGGTTATCTACTGGTCATGGAATAATTTCCTGTCCTTGATACAACAATATATAATTACGAAAAAGAATGGCGTTGAG
>JALSYJ010000325.1 GCA_027071965.1 Robiginitomaculum sp.
GACTGAGTTGTTTATAGCCATTTTTGGGTCCTTCCATTCTGGCAGGGAACTGATCTTTTTGATCAGTGAACATTCTTGTCCATACCTCTCCTTGCAACGGACACACCAAATTCATGACTTGATATCATATTTATCTCACTGTTTTATAAGAATTTTTTTATTGTCTATTTAGCAAAAAATCAAATCGGCACTATTTTACCTGCAAAACATGCAGGTGCGGCAAAATCTTCGCTGTATGATTTTGATAAAATTACAGCTTGTCCTGTAATTAAGGTTCAAACCCAAACCCCTTGAGTATTTTCAGGTTCAAAATGAACTAAAATTTGATCTAAATCTTTTATCTATCGCATTTATCAGCCGCAAAACCCGCGCTTAAAATAGTCGCCAGGCGGCAGGACATTAAAGGAGTTCTCAAGTAGCCGTTAGGCGGTAGGACATATACCCGTCCTCAAGTAGCGAAGCGGTAGGACAGATAAAGACTCCCACTTTTGCTAAAAATGCTAAACCTCTTATCTGTCGCATTTTTGGCCGCAAAACCCGCGCTCAAGTAGCGAAGCGGTAGGACATATACCCGTCCTCAAGTAGCCGATAGGCGATAGGACAGATAAAGACTCCCACTTTTGCTAAAAATGCTAAACCTCTTATCTGTCGCATTTTTGAACCGCAAAACCCGCGCTCAAGTAGCGAAGCGGTAGCGCAAGCAAGAGTTCCCACTTTTGCTAAAAATGCTTCTAGCTCCCCAATTGCTGGAATTTTATGATTGCCGGGCCAAGTACGACCACAAACAAGACGGGCAGGAAAAATATAATCATCGGCACTGTCAGTTTTGCAGGCAGGGAAGCTGCTTTTTTCTCTGCCTGCGCCATACGCATTTCACGGTTTTCCTTGGCCATGACCCGCAAGGAAGCTCCCAAGGGTGTCCCGTATTTTTCCGCCTGAATTAGCGATGTAGCCACTGCTTTTACACCCGGGTGATTAGTCCGGCTCGCCAGATTTTCATATGCTTGCCTGCGCTCTTGAAGATAAGAAAGCTCAGCAGTTGTAAGCGACATTTCCTCAGCAAGTTCAATTGAATTGACACCAACTTCAGCAGCAACCTTGCCAAATGCAGCCTCAATTGACATGCCCGACTCCACACAAATCAACAACAAATCCAAGGCATCAGGAAACGCCTTCATAATTGATTCCCGGCGCTTAGCCGCAATGTTGTCAATATAAATGCCAGGAGCATAATAGCCGGCAACTAGCATGCCAAAGGCTATGGCAAACCGAACCATTGGTGACTTGCCAAAATCATTGAACAAGAACAAATAAGCTAGACCAAAAATAAACAACCCAATAGGGGCAACAAGCCGAAAGAAGTAAAAAGCCATAATCGGGCCCTGCCCGCGCAGACCAGCCTGCAACAGTCTTGACTGCAGGGCAGTGTCTTCAAGTAGTGTGCTTAAATTCAGCTTGCTGACCACGTCGGTCATAAAGCCTTTGGATTCTCCGCGCAAATTGGTCTTTTTGAGTAATGCCTCCCGGTTTCGTTTGCGCAATTGCTCACGCCTGGTTGCCACAGACTTCAGCCTTCCTGCAAACTTGTTCCCGCCAAATAGCGGCCCGATCAGGGTTAAAACCGTTGCAAAAGTGACAATTGCAGCAAAAGCTGTAACCAGAAATTCCGGATCAACCAATGTTTGCAGAGAAAAGTCCATTTTACGTTTACCAAGCTAGATATTAAAATTGATCATTTTTTTCATTACAAAAATTCCGCAGGCCATCCAGAATATACCGCCAGCCAGCATTAACTGGCCATTGGGTTCAGTAAACATCAGCATCATATAGGCCGGAGTGGTGATATAAACTATCCCCATCACAAATGGCGGAAGCGAACCAATAATCATTGAAGAGGCCTTGGCCTCGGATGACATTGCCTGAATTTTTTCGCGCATCATTTTCCGTGCGCGTAAAACCGACGACAAATTACCCAGAGCCTCGGCCAGATTGCCGCCGGTTTTTTGCTGAATAGTCAACACTATGGTGAAAAAGTTTAATTCAGACAACGGCATGCGGTGATACATTTTTTGTAGTCCTGTTGACAAATCCACACCGACCGATTGGCCTTCCACCAGTAATTTGAACTCCGGGCCCACCGGAGCAGGAGATTCGCGAGCAATAATCTGCAGACATTCATTAAGCGGCAGCCCGGATTTTACACCACGAACAATAATGTCGATGGCATTGGAAAATTCCAGCGAGAACTTTTTCATACGACGCTTGCGCAAGAAACCCAACACCCACCGGGGCAGGCCAATGCCTATACCTACCGCCAGACCTGCAGCGATCAAAGGTGGGCGCCCTAAAAACATCAATATGCCGAAGACTGTCACACCGATGACAATAGAACCCAGCCAGAAATGACTTGGCAGCCAGGTAAGTCCAGCCTGTTGAATCTGACTTTTTAATGTGAGGGTCTGTTTGCGTTGCTGTTTCTGATGCTGTTCCAGATCTTTTAGAGTCTCTTGAACCTGCTTGCGCCTGCTACTGGCCACATCAAGTGCCGATACGGATTTTTTACCGCGTTTCAACCCGCCAGGGTCTACGGATTTCAAACGCCGCGAGCTGACTGTTTTTTGACTACCGCCAACAAATACCCAGCCAACACCTACCACGCTGACAAAAGCCAGCACCGCCACCAGAACCAAAGTTAAGCTATCATCCATCATATCTCTGATGCGTCCAGCGCCTCGGCCAGTTCCCCTTCCAGTCCATAATAGCGGGCCCGATCCCAGAAGTTGGGCCGGGCGATACCGGTTGAGTTATGCTGGCCCGCAATATTGCCGTTTTCGTCTTCGCCCTTAATTTCATACAAGAAAATGTCCTGGGTAATTATCACATCTCCTTCCATGCCCAGCACTTCGGTAACATGGGTGATTTTACGAGAACCGTCCCGTAGTCTGGCTGCCTGAATAATTACATCAATAGAGCCGGCAATCATTTCACGGATTGTACGCGAGGGCAGATTAAACCCGCCCATGGTAATCATGGACTCAAGCCGCGACAGAGACTCACGCGGACTATTGGCATGAATGGTGCCCATTGATCCGTCATGCCCGGTATTCATGGCTTGCAGTAAATCAAAGGCTTCCTGCCCACGCACCTCCCCGACAATTATACGCTCAGGGCGCATTCGCAGGCAGTTTTTGACCAGATCGGTCATCGTGACCATGCCGGTGCCTTCCAGATTTGGCGGACGGGTTTCAAGTCGAACCACATGTGGTTGCTGTAATTGCAATTCAGCAGCATCTTCACAGGTAATAACCCGCTCATCAGGATCAATGTAAGCCGTCAGGCAGTTTAATAATGTGGTTTTCCCGGAACCAGTACCTCCGGAAATCAGTACATTACAGCGACTTGCCCCAATAATACCAAGTACCTTTGCACCGTGCGGGGTAATCGAATTAAACTTGACCAGATCATCAAGCTTTAATTTGTCTTTTTTGAATTTTCTGATGGTCAGGGTCGGGCCATCCAGCGCCAAAGGCGGCGCAATCACATTAACCCTGGAGCCATCCATAAGACGCGCATCACAAATAGGACTGGATTCATCAACCCGCCGGCCAACCTGACTCACAATGCGCTGGCAAATATTCATCAATTGTCCGTTATCGCGAAAACGAACCCCGGTTTTCTCAATCTTGCCACCAACCTCGATAAATACGGAATCAGCGCCATTTACCATTATGTCTGCAATATCATCACGGGCCAGCAATGGCTCCAAAGGCCCAAAGCCCAATACATCGTTACAGATATCTTCCAGCAGGCTTTCCTGCTCTGCAATCGACATTACTACATTTTTAATTGAAATGATCTCGGTGACGATATCACGAATTTCTTCAGCGGCACTTGCATTGTCTAACTGTGCCAGTTGTGACAGATCAATTGTGTCGATCAACGCGTTAAAAATGGTGGTTTTAACCGCATAATATTCGTCTGAACGCTGCGGCATCATATCATCTGATTTACTGGCAACGGCCTTTGCCGGCACGGGCTTGGGTTCGACAGCTTTGGAAGTCGAGGCTGCAGCCTTATCTTCCATTGCTGGCGCAGCATCCGGTTTTACCGTCCTCTGAGACTGCCTATCTGGTGCATCTATTATACGTTTGCCAAACATTTTTATCCTGACAGATTATTTGCGACCAAGCAGTTTTCCTAGCAAGCCGGTTTTTCTTTCGCCAGAAACCTCCCGACCGGTCAAAACCGCAGCCAGCGACTGAATACCCATAACCGCTTTTGAGCCAGTGTTAATCTCCGACAACATCTGGCCGTTATTGTTGGCCTGACCATACAATTCCGGCTCAAACGGCAATACCAGTGTCGGCTCTTCCCCCAGAGCTTCGGCAAAATCTTTCACCGAAATTTCCGGGCGTTTTGGAACTCCCACCTGATTGACAACGATTTTTGGCGGGCCGTCATTGGCCCTACGGCTTTTAAGTAAATCGTACATATTCTTGGCATTGCGCAGACACGCCAGATCAGGAGACGCTACAATCACCACATCATCAGCCCCCAGCAATGTATTTTTTACCCAGCCTGTCCAAATGTGCGGCATATCAAGAATTACATATGGAACTGTTGAGCGCACTTCTGAGATTACAGTTTCATAGGCTTCCGGCTTTAGCTCCCACTCCCTGTCCAGCGTTGCCGGAGCCGTAAACAAGGATAATCGATCAGTACATCTGGTGGTTAAACGCTCCAGCAAAACATCATCAACCCGCTCCGGCTCTGCCAATGCCTCACCAATGCCCTGATTTGTATCATGATTAAAATCAAGTCCCGCCGTGCCAAAGGACAGATCAAGATCAACTATGGTTGCATCAACGCGCAGGATTTCTGCGATTTGCCATGCCACATTATGGGCTATGGTCGAAGACCCTACCCCGCCCTTGGCTCCGATCACGGCTGTAACTTTACCTGCAAATGGCTTGTCAGGATCAGCAAACAGGCCAGAGATTGTACGTACCACCTGAATAGGAGCCAAAGGAGGCACCAGATATTCACTTACCCCACGCCGCGTTAGTTCACGATATAATGAAATATCATTAACTGCACCAATAATCACTACTTTGGTGCCAGCATCACACACCGCAGCCAACTCATCCAATTGGTCAAATAAACCGCGCCCTCGCATGCCGGATTCGATCAGGATTAAATTTGGAGTGCTCTCATCATGAAACTGCTCAATAGCTGCCGGCAAGCCGCCCATTGCAATAGAAAAATGCCCACGCGCCATTCTGCGATCTGCGGCTGTTCGCTCGATCATTTGTGCCGTTTCCGGACGTTCACAAAATGCCATGACAGTAATTCTTGGCACCGGGGCTATAGTTTCGCCCTGGTCGGAAAATTCATCAATGGCCGGTGCAACATATGCCGGTTCCGGCGGCGGTGATGGATTTGCCATTGCAGGCGCCGCAACCATCGGAGGTGCGACCTCCGGCTCGCCAATATTACCTGTTGCCGAAGCACCAAAAACCGAACCTGATTCTGCAACCGGTGGCAGATCCGGGCCGTTGTCCCACTCGCTGGGTACAGCAAATGCATCCGCAGGATCAAATTGATCAATAGGGTCGTTTGCCTGACTCATTTTCCTCTTTCCAGATTTTCCAGAATATTCATCACTGTTTCCACCTATTCCACCGCATCGCTTACGCTGGCACTTTCATCTGATGAGCGCTCAACGCCTGTGGCTTCGCCTTCGACATATTTGCCATAACTGACCAGCCGCCTATCCGTAGAAGCAGTGCCTTGCTCACGCGGAGCAATCAAATCATGAGGATTGGCGATCATTGCTGCCGTATTTGCTGCCAGTGTGCAGCCAAAATTTGCTGCAGTCTTATTGCTAAACGAATTGGCCAAATTCTGACTTGCGACCGTACACCCCTTTGCCGTGGCAATATAGCGCCGGAAACTCAACACCACCGGAGGCGCCGCCTGTCCTGTGGCCTGATAATGACCACCAGCCATTTGTTGCCAGCTCAGACCCTGCTCATATAAAATCTGCCGGGTTTGGGCTGCAACTGCAACTGCGCTTTGGGCATTGGACCCACCTGCCGGAATAGTCAGCGCAACCGGCCCACGGCCCTGCGCACGCCATGATTTTACAAATTGCCTGACGGCTGCTTTTTGCGCCAGCGAAAGACCGGCATCATCCGGGCCTACCACCAGATTAAGTCGTTCATTTTTTTCTTCCACAGCGATTCTGTGCTGGTCACCGGGTAATTTCCATGCACTTTGACTGCGAGGAGCAGCGCAGGCAGAAACCAGCAAGATCAGCGATGGCAGGGCTATTGTGTGCAAGGGATATATCTTCATGGTGTATCAGTCCTAATCCAGGCTATAGCCCAACGGGCCATTCCAGCTTTCGCCTTCAGTTTGCGCACCTGGCGCGCGATAAACCTTGTTTAACCGGCCAAATAAAAGCGTGGACAGATCAGAAGCTGTCTCATACCCGTCACCAGGTGTCGCCAAAGCATCCGGATGCGTTGGGTCCACAAGATATGGTGTGACCACTATCACCAGTTCGGTTTCATCATTAACAAAATCCCGGGACCGGAACAGCGCTCCCAGTATTGGAATATCCTTGGCTCCGGGAATACCTTCCAATGCCTGTTTGGTTTGTTGCTGAATTAGCCCGCCGATCACCATTGATCCTCCAGAGGGAAGCTCCACCGTGGTTTCGGCCCTGCGAACCTTCAGGGCAGGAAGGGTCAGACCGTCAATTGAACCAACCACCTGCCCCGTATCATCCAGAACTTCCTGTGAGGATAATACCAGCGCACCTTGATTGCTAAGCTCGGAAACTTCTGTTGATAATCGCAAGGAAATACGCCCTCCACTAACTACCAGCGGCGTAAAGCCTAGAGCCACACCAAATTTCTTGTACTCAATGGTTATATTGCCGTTGCGATCACGCCCCGTTGGTACCGGAAACTCACCACCAGCCAGAAAA
>JALSYJ010000326.1 GCA_027071965.1 Robiginitomaculum sp.
AGGCGGGGTAAAGCGATCCAGATCCACGCCATTTTGAATAATGGCAATATCAGATTTATCCAGATCAAGGTCACTTACCAGACGGTCACGACTGGCTTCGTCTACTGCCACAAATTTGCGGATTTGCCGAAAGTTAATCAAGGGAGTTTCAGGCCAGGGCAACAATCCATGACAGATAAACAGTGCCGGAACTTCCAAAAAGGTCAAAAAAGCAGCCCCTGCTGCTGTCATGTGATGGCCGTGAATTATATCAGGAGGAGATATCAACCGGTTCAGATCATCAATAACCTCTATGCCTCTTGCTTGTAATTCTGCGCCGACTGCACCGATTTTGGGGCTGTAGCAAATGGCGCTATGCCCCCGCTTTTGCAAGGCAAGAGCCAGATCGCGCACATACATTTCGGTTCCTGCGCGCGCATCAAGAGTGTGATTTGTGATTAAAATTCGCATTCTGGCAATTCTGACAGAAGTTCAAGGGCAAAGGCAAGGTGTGGGCGCAAACGCAATATTTGATCGTATTTATTGCTTTGTACCCGTTGTTCACCGTATTTTTCAAAATACGGCCTGCTGGCTGAATATTTATCAAAATAACAGGCAAGACTGATTACTGGAAGCAAGATTTCACGGCCATGCACCTTTGGGCCGAATTCCTCTTCCATGGCTTTGGCTTCATCGGCCAACTGGCCGCCTGCGGCTGTAGCATATGCGTTTATGGCTGCGGTTTTGGTCTCAACCTGATCCGGATCCAGATCAAGCACAAGACAATCAGAAATATCAAACCCGTCCAGATCATGAGGATGCCGGGTCAGCGGTATGGCCATTATTTTACCCGAAAACTTGCATGCTCTGGCCGCAGCTATAGTGAGAAAATGACATAAATCATGAACTGGATTATATCCTTCGGCAGCATCTGTTATAATCAGTTCAGGCCGGGCCGCGCACAAACTGCGGCATAGTTTTTGATAAAAATCCAAAAGCCAGACACGATCCTGATTTATCAATGCCGAATAAATCCTTGCATCTGGCACGGCCAGTTCATTGCCTGACATGCTCAATCCATTATGCTGCAACAGGCTTGCAGATTGCGACAATCTGGATTTACCGGAACTGGCAGAAGCGTCGCTTATATATAAAGCCTCGGCTGCAAAATGTTGCAACAACCCGAAACAGCGCAATTCATGGCCCGGATGGGCAAAAACAGCGATTGTTTTGGCGGGCTGCCGGAAATTCATGATTTCACTTTGGCGCAATAAGCTCTAGCGGTAATTCTGTGGTGTCTTTTACTGAGCGAATTACAATACGCGATAAAGCTGTTTGCACCAAGTCCAAGCTTAAAATTTTATCGCGCAAAAAATCATCATAAGTATGCATGTCAGTAGTAACAATACGCAGAACATAATCCACTGCACCGGTTACGGTGGCACACTCCAGCACTTCAGGAAGGGCGCTTACTGTCTTTTCAAAAATACGCAGATTGGCCCGGGTTGGACGTTCAAGCTTCACCTCGGCATAAACTTCAAACGCCAATCCCAGCTTGGTTCTGTTCAAGATGGTAACATTTCGCAAAATTATACCATCTTCCTCAAGACGTTTTACCCGGCGCCAACAGGGCGAGGAGGACAGGCCTACCTTTGCCGCAATTTCGGCAACAGACAAGCTGGCATCCTCTTGCAAAGTTTTTAGAATTTTGGCATCTATCTTATCTATCATCTCGGTCATATTTTTCTCAACTACGGGCTTATATGGAATTTTTTACTATAATGCAGATTTTTTGGGACAAAACAATCCTTTTTTGTAATAATGATTGGAATACAGGCCAGTGAATCTGCCTTTCAAGTAATAACTGCGCAAGGAAAGTGGAATGAAGCAACAAAAAAACGGAAATAAAACAGGGTTCTTCGTGCCCGAACCGCCAGCAAGGCCCGGTGAACGCCCGGACTTTTCAAATGTTGACTGCTCGGCACCCGGAGCTGTTCCCATGCCTGCAATTGATTGCGCAGCACAAAGAACCCATGAATTTGCAGGCGGATTGATTCGTGTCCTTGATGATAAAGGTCATGCCGACGGCCCGTGGGATCCAGAACTTA
Organism: Robiginitomaculum sp.; assembly: GCA_027071965.1. Taxonomy (GTDB): domain Bacteria; phylum Pseudomonadota; class Alphaproteobacteria; order Caulobacterales; family Maricaulaceae; genus Robiginitomaculum_B. The sequence goes on from JALSYJ010000326.1 coordinate 2,088, forward strand.
ATACCAATGAGTTAGTGGAGATGCTGCGCCTGATGGGCCTGACCCGCGCCTATGACGAGCGCATGTTCAAATTACAGCGTCAGGGCAAAATGTCATTTTATATGAAATCGCTGGGCGAAGAAGCAGTGGCCGTGGCCGCAGCCAAGGCGCTGGACGATGAAGACATGGTATTTCCATCATATCGCCAGCAGGGAATATTATTTGCCCGTGGCAGAGACATGGTTGATATGATGTGCCATTGCATTTCCAATTCAAAAGATAACCTAAAGGGTCGCCAATTGCCGGTGCACTATACATGGAAGGAGGGGAGTTTCTTTTCCATTTCCGGTAATCTTTGCACCCAGTTCCCACAAGCGGTGGGCTGGGCAATGGCCAGCGCCGCCAAAGGCGAAAGCGCAATTGCCGCAAGCTGGATAGGTGATGGCACCACTGCCGAGGGTGACTTTCACAGCGCGCTTACTCTGGCCAGTGTCTACAAGGCGCCGGTAATTTTGAATGTGGTCAATAATCAATGGGCAATTTCCAGCTTTGCCGGAATTGCTGGTGGTGATCAGGCCAGCTTTGCGGCTCGTGGCATTGGCTATGGACTGCCAACATTACGGGTTGATGGTAATGATGCTTTGGCCGTTTATGCGGCTACCCAATGGGCAGCAAAACGTGCCAGATCCGGCCTTGGTGCCACTTTGATTGAAACCGTGACCTATCGCGGTGAAAGTCACTCCACCTCTGATGATCCTGGGAAATACCGCCCCAAGGATGAATGGAAAAGCTGGCCCTTAGGCGATCCGCTAGAGCGGTTAAAAGCTCATCTTATCGGCCTTGGTGCATGGAATGAGCAACGCCACGAGGACATGTTGAGCGAACAGGCTGAAACCGTGCGCCTGGCGTATAAGGAAGCGGAGAGCTTTGGAACCTTACGCGAAGGGCCGCTTAGTCCAACCGCAAGTATCTTTGATGATGTTTATGTGGAACAGCCCTGGCATATCCGCCGGCAAAGACAAGATCTGGGAGTATAATCCATGGCCAGAATGACGATGATAAAGGCCATCAATTCAGCCCTGGATGTATTGATGGAAAAAGATGAAACCGTCTGCTCATTCGGTGAGGATGCCGGATATTTTGGTGGAGTTTTTGGCTGCACTGAGGGCTTGCAGGAAAAATACGGCCTAAACCGGGTATTTGATGCACCGATCAATGAGGCGGCAATTATTGCCATGGCCATTGGCATGGCCAGCAATGGCTTGCGGCCAGTGGCAGAAATTCAGTTTGCCGATTATATTTTTCCCGGATTTGATCAAATAATTTCCGAGCTGTCGCGTATTCGCTACCGCACTGCTGGAGCATTTACCACGCCGGTTACAATACGCACTCCGTGTGGCGGCGGTATTTATGGCGGTCAGACCCATTCCATGTCTCCAGAGGCATTTTTCACCCATATTCCGGGCATACGTGTTGTTATGCCATCCAACCCCTATGATGCCAAAGGCATGTTAATTGCCTCCGTTGAGTGTGATGATCCGGTGATCTTTTTTGAACCTAAAAGATTATATAACGGCCCGTTTGATGGTGATCCGCATAAACCGGCCCTGGCCTGGTCGTCCCATGAAAAGGGCGAAGTGCCAAAGGGTCATTATACGGTAGATATAAACAAGGCTGAGATTGTCCAAGGCGGGTCAGAGCTAACTATCTTAGCCTATGGAACCATGGTGCATGTGGCTAAAGAATCAGCTCGTCTTGCCAATGTTGATGCTGAAGTAATCGATCTTCGCACACTGATCCCCTATGATATAAAGACCATTGCCAAATCAGTAAACAAAACCGGCAGATGTGTAGTATTGCACGAGGCACCAAGGACATCGGGTTTTGGGGCGGAGTTAATTGCACAGATTCAAGAAGACTGTTTTTATGCACTTGAAGCGCCGATAGTACGGGTTACTGGCTGGGATACACCATATCCCCACGCCCATGAATGGGCGTATTTCCCGGGGCAAGAACGGGTGATGCGGGCAATTAAACAAGTGTTGGAGAATTAAGCCATGGGACAGGTTAAGTTCAAAATGCCAGATGTTGGCGAGGGTGTGGTCGAGGCAGAGATTGTTGAATGGCATGTCAAAGTCGGCCAAAAGGTCAAAGAAGACGATACTCTGGTCGATGTTATGACCGATAAGGCTACAGTTGAAATTCCGGCACCAACTTCCGGGGTGATCAGCGCACTTAATGGCGAGCCGGGTGATGTATTGGCCGTTGGTTCGGTACTATTGGTGATCGATACCGAAGGCGGCGAGGTTGCTGGGAAAAAAGCCCCAGAACCTGCTCCGGTATCAAATCCAGAGCCAGAACCTGAGCCTAAAACAGAAACGGCAAAACCCGCTGCACCAGTGGCCACACCGGTAATAACACCGATAGCAACCCCCAACAACGCCAAACCACTTGCTTCTCCGGCGGTACGAAAGCGGGCGCTTGAACAGGATATTGACCTGGCCCAAATTCCCGGCTCCGGCCCGGCAGGACGGATCAGTCATCAGGATCTGGATGATTTTATTGCCAGCGGTGGCCGTATGGCTGTCACAGGCCCACAAAGACAAAAGCGTGAGGGGCAAACCTCACACAGAGTCATTGGTTTGCGCCGCAAAATCGCCCAAAATTTAAGCGCCTCAAAACGCAATATTCCGCACTTTTCCTATGTGGAAGAGATTGAGATGGGTGCACTGGAGGATTTACGTAAACATCTGAATGACAACCGCAAGCATAATCAGGTCAAGCTAAACCCTCTGCCATTTTTAGGGCTGGCATTGATCAAGGTATTGCCGGAATTTGTTCAGGCCAATGCTCATTTTGATGGCGAGACTCTCATCCAGTTTTCACCAATACATTTAGGCGTGGCTACCGCCACCCCAAATGGTTTGATGGTGGCAGTGGTGCGCCATGCGGAAAGCATGGATATTTGGACATTGGCGGCCGAGATCGCCCGTGTCACCAAGGCTGCCCGCGAGGGTAAAGCCAGCAAGGAAGAGCTAACCGGCTCGACGATTACCATTACCTCTTTGGGGGCGTTGGGCGGCATCGCTTCAACGCCGGTGATCAATGCACCGGAAACCGCAATTATCGGGGTCAATAAACTGACCGAAAAACTGGTGCTGGATCGCGGCAATGTGGTGCCGCGAAAAGTAATGAATTTATCAAGCAGCTTTGATCATCGGGTAGTTGACGGTTTTGATGCTGCCAAAATGATCAGAGAAGTGAAAGTCGCGTTGGAAAATCCCGCAACTTTGTTTATGTGAGCAAACAATGAAAAACTTAAAGACTAAAATCCTGATCGTTGGTGGTGGGCCAGCCGGATATCCGTGTGCGATTCGTGCCGGACAGCTTGGTATGGACGTGGTGCTTGTTGATGCCAGTGGTCTTGGCGGTACTTGCCTTAATCGCGGCTGTATTCCGTCGAAAGCCTATATTCATGCGGCGGGCAGATTGGAAGAAATTACTGCCCACGCAAAAGAGTCAGCGATGGGTATTTCCTGCGCCGAGCCAAAACTGGACATGGCGGGTCTCAAAAGCTGGAAAGATCAATTAGTTGGCAAATTAACCGGCGGCATTGGCATGTTGCTAAAGGCGGCTGGCGTAAATGTCCTACACGGACACGCAAACTTTAGCGATGCCAAAACCTGTGTAGTTAAACTGGCCGATGGTGGGACACAGCAAATTACTGCCGAACACGTGGTTTTGGCCACCGGCTCCACCGAAACTGAATTGCCATTTTTACCGTTTTCCGATCGCGTGCTTTCTTCGACCAGTGCGCTGGAATTAGAAACCTTGCCAAAATCATTGGCCGTAGTTGGTGCAGGTTATATCGGGCTGGAATTAGGCATTGCCTTTGCCAAATTGGGGTCCAAGGTAACATTTGTCGAAGCCTTAGATACCATTTTGCCGCAATATGATGCCGAGATGACCAGACCAATTAAACGTTGGCTCAAAACCCACAAAGTTGATTTACATTTATCAGCCAAAGCCAAAGGCGTAAACAAAGACGGTCTGGTTTTCACCGACAAATCCGGCACTGAGCAAACCATCGCCGCCGAGAAAATCTTGATCGCCGTTGGGCGTAAACCTAATACCACCGGCTTTGGTTTAGAGAACATGGCCATAGATATGGACGGAGACTTTATTGCGGTTGATGATCAATGTCGTACTGCCATGCGCAATGTCTGGGCAATAGGCGATGTGGTGGGCGAGCCAATGCTGGCTCACAAGGGCACTGCCCAGGGCGAAATGGTCGCCGAAATTATTGCTGGCAAAAAACGTAAATTTGACCCGGCAGCTATTGCTGCGGTTTGCTTTACCGAGCCGGAAATAGTTGGCGTTGGCTTAACCCCGGATGAAGCCAAAACTGCTGGCGAAAAGGTAATAACCGGCAAATTTCCATTGGCGGCATTGGGCAAGGCTTTGGCCATGCAAAGCGGCACTGATGGCGGTTTTGTGCGAGTAACCGCAAGACAATCCGATCATGTCATTTTAGGTATTCATGCGGTTGGCGCCCATGTGGCGGAGCTGTCCGGTGAATTTGCTTTGGCCCTGGAAATGGGTGCACGGCTTGAAGACATTGCCGGAACTATTCATGTGCATCCAACCTTGAGCGAAGGATTTGCCGAAAGCGCTTTGGCTGCTTTGGGCCATCCAATTCACATCAAGGCGTAAATTTCTATTTCGGTTGGGTGATATCCACTGTCAAAGGACTTGCGCCCTTTGTCATGCGGGGTTATATCCCCCGAACTTTAGGTTAGGCTGGGTAGCTCAGTTGGTTAGAGCGCAGGACTCATAATCCTGAGGTCGGGAGTTCAAATCTCCCCCCCGCCACCATATATTATCT
>JALSYJ010000327.1 GCA_027071965.1 Robiginitomaculum sp.
TTGCGGCATTGGGAACCGTGGCCGATGTAGCGCAATTGACCGGTTTTAATCGTGTTTTGGTGGCGCAGGGCTTAAAAACCATGAACAGGCTGCACACTCCAGGGCTTGCGGCTCTGGCTGAAGCGGCTGGTGTTGAGCCGCCGTTTTCCACCTATCATGCAGGATTTGTATTTGGGCCAAGGATCAATGCCGGCGGACGAATTGGCAAGTCTGATCTTGGAGCCCGTTTACTGGCCAGTGATGATACGAAAGAGTGCGCCACTATTGCAACTGAACTGGATCAGTTGAATGTAGAGCGCAAGCAGATCGAAATCCAGGTGCAGGAACAGGCCGAGCAGATGGCATCCAAACAGGCCGATGCGCCGGTTCTGGTGGTGGCAGCACGGGGCTGGCATCCAGGGGTGATAGGCATTGTGGCCGGGCGCCTAAAAGACAAGTACAACCGACCGGCAGTGGTCATCGCCATAGACGAAAATGGTATGGGCCATGGCTCAGGGCGCTCCTTGGCCGGGGTTAACCTTGGTGAAGCGTTTTCCCGGGCTGTACAGGCTGGCGTGCTGCAAAAGGGTGGCGGACACGCTATGGCCGGGGGCTGTAGCGTAAAGGGCAGCGGAATTGATGGGTTTCGATCATTCCTGATTGCCGATATTGGCGAAGCTGCACGCATTGCCGGGCAAAAGTCAGCTTTGAAGATTGATGCTGTTGCCGGTCTGCATGGGCTTGATCTGGAACTGGCTAAAGAACTGGCGCGAGCCGAGCCGTTCGGCATAGGCAATCCGGAGCCGGTGCTGGCATGTATGGATGTTTTTGTGGTTTATGCTCAAGAACTCAAAGGCGGTCACATTCGCTGTCGGCTGGAAACCTCATCGGGCGGGGCCAGTGTATCTGCTATTTGCTTTCGGGCGGTGGAACGAGGCCTGAAACCAGCATTGCTTGACCGGTCGGACAGGCCGGTGAATGTAGCGGGGAAGCTGCGCCTTGATAACTGGAAAGGGCGAGAAAAGCTCAGCTTTCAAATCGAAGATATGGCATTTTGTGACTGAAGTTCAGGTTTTTTTGACAAAAGTGCACATTGCTTGCCTGTTGGGACTTGCGTTTGTGCAAATCACTGGATAATAGTTCGCGCCAGACACGCAAGTGGGCCCTTCGTCTATCGGTTAGGACGCCAGGTTTTCAACCTGGAAAGAGGGGTTCGATTCCCCTAGGGCCTACCAGCGTATATTTCCAAAGCATGTTATTTACCAGAACCTGTTTTTCCAAAATCAGCTCAATGGGTTTGAACGAACTCCGGATAAGAGGCAATGCCCACCTCTGCCTGATCCAGACCTCCAGCTTCATCTTTGGCAGAAACCCGAATGCCAATTGTAAATTTCAGGGCAAACCAGATCAGGGAGCTGGCAGCCAGTGTGAATACGCCAATGGCCAGAACTCCGATTAGCTGCGGCATGAATTTAACTTGCGGGTTGGTGAATGCCACCATCAAGGTTCCAAATATCCCGGCGACCAGATGCACCGGAATTGCACCCACCACGTCGTCTATGCGCAACTTGTCAAGCAAGGAGATGGCCAGCATTGCCAGCACAGAGCCCATAGCGCCGACGATTATCGCAAGCTCAGGGGCTGGCGCAAGCGGTTCAGCAGTGATCGCTACCAGACCTGCCAGTGCTCCGTTTAAGGCCATGGTTACGTCGATCTTTTTATAGCGCAATTGGGTATATATGATAGCTGCAATAACTCCGCCGCAAGCAGCCAGATTGGTATTGACGAAAATCCTTGATACCGCGGCCGCATCAGAAATGGTTCCCATGGCCAATTGTGAGGCGCCATTAAAGCCAAACCACCCCAGCCACAAAATAAACACGCCCAGCGTAGCCAGCGGCATAGATGAGCCGGGCATTGGGTGTATCATTCCGTTTTCGTACTTACCGGCTCTGGCCCCAAGAATAATAGCACCGCAAAGCGCGGCCCAGCCGCCCGTAGAATGCACCAGGCTGGAACCTGCAAAGTCACTGAACCCCAGAGCATCAAGCCAGCCGCCACCCCACTCCCATGAGCCGACAACCGGATATATGAACCCGGTTAGCAATGCAGTAAATAGCAGGAACGGCCAGAACTTTATCCTTTCAGCCAGAGCCCCGGAGACAATCGAGGCGGTAGTTGCGCAAAACACCATCTGGAAAAACCAGTCGGATGCATCCGAATAACCGGCCTTGGGATCAGGGTCACTCAATTGCATGACTGCAAAAGACCCAAGAATTCCGCCCTCGGGAATTGCATACATGAGCTGATAGCCAACAAACCAGAACATCAGCCCGGCCACAGAATAAAGCGAAATGTTTTTCAAGCACTGCATGGAGACGTTTTTTGTGCGGACCAGACCCGCTTCGAGCATGGCAAACCCTGCTGCCATCCACATCACAAGAAACCCGCCAATTAAAAACAGCAAGGTATTGAGAACATAGGATGTTTCATTTTTGCTGTCCTGTATCTGGGTTTGCAAATCACTCAGGGTCAGGGTTTGTGCAAGCAATGGGCTGGCTGCGAACACAGTAGAAACAGCAAATATAATGCCTGATAATAATTTTGGCTGAATAATAGTCATGGGTCTGCTTTTTTCCAATCTGAAACTTACGTGACATTGCTCGAAGAAACCGACTGTTCTGATCTGAAAAACTGGCAAAACCCTATTATTAGCAAAAAAGCCAATAAAAAAGGCAAAGAAACAGGCTTTGTGATTAAAAAATAAGCAAATGCCAAATACGCCAGGCTGTGATATATCCGGTACTCGTGTGTGGAATCATTAAATCAGACCCAAATAAATCATGTTGACAAGGGTATGCGTGCGAACCGATCTGATACTTTAATGGCGCGGAACGACTCTCTTATTGCGCGCAATTTTGTTTTTTCAACCGTGCGGTAATTGCAAATCATTACTGAGTTTTGCGGCTTTTGCGCAATGATTTTCCACATTCTGTTGCAATCCTGTTTTTCATAACATCTGCAAAACTTGCATTTAATCGGAATTTTGCGTTATAAGTATGATATTAGGTGATGGTGCTTGCCGTTGTTCAAGTGGATCACCACTGATTTGGTAGCGTACTGGGGGATATTATGGGGTTTATCAGATTTTTGTTTCGGGAAGGTTCACCGATTATTTTCTCGATTTTTATTGTGCTGTTTGCAATTGAATCCATCACTTTGAAATTTATGCCATTTCTGGCTATTCCAGACGGATATATCGGCATGTTTATTGTAAGCGTGGTTTCACTTGGCTACCTTTCCATACAGATGAGCCTGTCTGCTTTTGCCAAGGTAGGTTATGATGGGCCGTTGTTGGATTTATTCTTGTCGCTGATACCTTTGATCACCTTGATAATTATTGCTGTGCTTGGATTTGTCGGAAAAATACCGTTGACCCAATTCCAGATGTTTGGATTTGGTATTGCTGCAATTGTGGTTGCAATGGATATTGTTTTTAACACAATGATCCTGTTCAAAATGAACCGCCTGGCCAACGATTTCGTGCAAATGAGCTAGAAGCATTTTTAGCAAAAGTGGGAAGGTTTTTGTGTCCTATCGCCTAGCGGATATTTTAAGCGCATGCTTCTGTCCATCAAGTTCCGTCACTCCGGCCTTCGCGTAAGTGACGGTTAGAGGTGAGGGTCACTATCAGGGTCATTTGTCAGGGTCAGTGTGAATTTTGGCTGTCCCTTGAGTGATACTTGCGCCACCCTGCAATCACACCCAAAAAGCACTTGTTGGTAATAAAACAACCCTTAAATGACCCTAAGAAGTACTGGCTGACCCTTGAGGGTCGGGGATAAGTGTAAGAGATGCCCAGCAGCCGTAATATATGTTATAATTGGAGGATTGCGGCCAAAACCCTTGAGAAAAACGCTCTTTGACAGGTAAATATCTATTCATAACCCAATAATATTAGGGTTTTGCGTGCCAGCCTGCGAGCAGAAAACTGGCGGATAGTTCGGAACGAAGTTCGAACTCGATGCCTAGCGCCCGACCGGGCGCCGCGCGGTCAGCGCGCCCCATCGGAGCCGTGAGCGCAGCGAACTGGCGCGAGATCAAAAAATGGCGGATAGTTCGGAACGAAGTTCGAACTCGGAGCCACGCGCTCAAGTAGCGAGCTTTAGCGTCGCGGTAGCGCCAGAAAACTAGCGGATAGTTCGGAACGAAGTTCGAACTCGGAGCCACGCGCTCAAGTAGCGAGCTTTAGCGTCGCGGTAGCGCCGGAAAACTGGCGGATAGTTCGGAACGAAGTTCGAACTAGATGCCTAGCGCCCGACCGGGCGCCGCGCGGTCAGCGCGCCCCATCGGAGCCGTGAGCGCAGCGAACTGGCGCGAGATCAAAAAATGGCGGAGACGAAGGGATTCGAACCCTCGAGACGGGAACACCGCCTACTCCCTTAGCAGGGGAGCGCCTTCGACCACTCGGCCACGTCTCCGTGGATGGGTTTAGCCTTTACAATAAAGGCTTTCAAGCGGTTTCTTGAACAAAATACATTTTGCTTATTTGGTTGATTTTTGGCGCAAAACCCATGAATCTTATCAGAGTGTGTGGTAAAAGCTCGTGATTTTATGCGGGTGATATTTCTATCATGTTCTTTAATGGCCGATCTGTCCCGAACCGTTTTGCAGGTTTTTACACCGAACCCAAAGCAGCTTATTACAGTTTTGGAACCAGAATCCCAAATGGTTAAAGTCCCTGATTTACCTAAAATTAAGCACGCTGCTTAACCGACTGTTGGGCAAGTTTGGTTAGGCTGCTTAATTAACTTTAAGAGTCGGAATAACGATCATGGTCGCCCAAATTAAAAGCAATTCGGAAAATACTGTTGCGGATCAATCGCAAAACCGGCACAGGCCAGACGCCAGAAGACCCGCTCCGGCACGGGCAATTACTCTGCACGAAATAAATAAAAACTCAAAAAAAGCTACAGAGACCACCCCGCCCTTGCGTTCATCCAAAATAGCCAAAACATTAGCTCTTAGGGCATTTGCAGCCGTAGACTTCATTGCTCTTATTGCCATATCCACACTCGTTTTCTCTGTATTTTCTCCTCTTTCATTGGGCATGGCTCCTTTTGCTATCAGCGCGCCATTTGTGATGATAGCTCCCTTGATAATTCTTGGACTTATGGTTTCAGGAGCTTACGGTTTTGCTCATAATGAAACCCTTATCGCACATTGGGGGAAAAGCCTGGTCGGAGTGATGACCGGCTCGGCACTTGTTATTATGCTTGGGTTTTGGGGGCAAATACCAGATCAGAAACTATTGGCCCTGTTACTGGCACTGGCCGGGTCAGCAGTGGCAATTTCATGTCTGCATGCCATGTATATAGCTTTGATATACTCATGGGCCAGCTCCGGTGCGCTGGCAACTAATGTGGTAATGATAGGTGCTACAGAAAATGCAAAAAAACTGATAGCTGAAAATGCCAAGACCGGGGAACTTAATGTCGCTGGCATATTTGAAGAACGCCTTGCGCGGGCACCAAAAAAAGTTGCCGACATTCCAGTATTGGGCAGTATTGATGATTTGCTGAACTGGCCACATCTCCCCAGTATTGACCGCATTATCATTACAGTTACCTCCACGGCAACGGCCCGGGTTCGGGCAATGATTGATAGATTGCGCAATCTGCCGCAAGATCTTGTTCTGTTCGTGGATATGGATGATTTCAACCCGCAAAAAACCACACTTGCACAGATAGCTCACGCCCCAATGGCATTTGTCTCTGGCGGGCCACGCAGTGAAATGCGCATATTGACCAAGCGCATACAGGACATAGTATTTGCAAGCCTGATGCTGGTGGCTTTTGCACCGGTTATGGTGGCAGTAGCAATAGCCATTAAATTAACATCCAAAGGCCCGATACTATTCCGGCAAAAACGCCATGGATTTAACAACCAGACAATCGAGGTGTTCAAATTTCGCTCCATGCGCGTCGAACAGCCTGACGGCCCGATGCAACAAGTTACAGATGGCGATGATCGCATCACTCCCGTAGGCCGCTTCATCCGCCGTACTTCTTTGGATGAGCTGCCGCAATTGATAAATGTTTTGCTTGGAGACATGTCGCTGGTTGGCCCGCGTCCCCACGCCATTGACATGCATACCGGCGATGTTCAAAGCCGATTATTAGTCGCCGAATATGCCCATCGACACCGGGTAAAACCCGGTCTTACCGGCTGGGCACAGGTCAATGGTTCTCGCGGCCCGTTACACAGTGCCGAAGACGTTCGTAAGCGGGTTAGGCTGGATGTTGAATATATTGAACGGGCGGACTTCTGGTTTGATTTATGGATTATGCTGAAAACTGCACCGTGCCTGTTGGGGGATACGCAAAACACCCGCTAGCTCTTCACGGCAAATTAGTAGGTTTAACTTAAAATCCGCCCCGGAGTTTTGATTAGACCATAGTTCAGGGAATACAAAATGCTTTGGCGCCATTTAATCGGATATCTGCCGTTAAATATCGCCCAAGCTGTAGCTGGCTTTGGCGGAATATTCCTGCTGACCCGCCTGCTAACCCCGGAACAATTCGGCTTGTACAGCCTGGTATTTTCCATAGTGGTGATCTCTCACTCCTTGTGTTTTACTTGGATTGAGGCTGCTGTTGCGCGCTCATATGCCCGCGCCGAGGCTGATCAGCGGCTGGCTGATCATCTAGCAACTGCATTTCATTTTTTGACCATAGGGGTGCTGATAGTAGGTTTTTTGGGATTTACTGCCATTTTATTGCTGCCGTTTTCGACTGAATTACAAACAGTGCTTGGCTTTGCCTTGGCTTCCATGCTGCTACGCAGTTTCTTTATTCTTTCACAAGAAGCCAGAAAAGCCGCCCGTGAGGTGGCGCGCTATTCAAT
>JALSYJ010000328.1 GCA_027071965.1 Robiginitomaculum sp.
GGCCTTAGGGTTCGGTATAATTATTGTCGCGGGGTGGAGCAGCCCGCCCGTCGCATTTGCGACAAAACAAACCTGCTACCGGGCCTTAGGGTTCGGTATAATTATTGTCGCGGGGTGGAGCAGCCCGCCCGTCGCATTTGCGACAAAACAAACCTGCTACCGGGCCTTAGGGTTCGGTATAATTATTGTCGCGGGGTGGAGCAGCCCGCCCGTCGCATTTGCGACAAAACAAACCTGCTACCGGGCCTTAGGGTTCGGTATAATTATTGTCGCGGGGTGGAGCAGCCCGGTAGCTCGTCAGGCTCATAACCTGAAGGTCGTAGGTTCAAATCCTACCCCCGCAACCAATAGAAACCATGTAATACATTGAAAAAATAACCTAAAATGTCGATAGGAAAATTTTCTTTTACCCGTATATCAGCTGTGCTGACACACATGGGACACACTATTTGTAGCCATTGCGAATCAGTCAGTAAGGAGGTGTCTTAGGATGCCTTCACACAGTTATGCGGCTGGAAAAATCCGCCTTTACAAGCGTGGCAGAAGCCGGTTTTGACAATGCACGGCTTTTGTTGGTGGACGAAAATACAGAAAATCAACACATGAATACAATCTAATTTCAGCGCGGGAATTTGCCGAAGACTGGCTTTGGGAGCTTCAAGGCAGGCACAGAACAGGAAATTTCAAACACGAAAAAACTGTCAATGAAGCAGCAGAGCAATTCGTAATTGAATATGAAACCATCACCTAAGGCGAACGAAGCCCCCTGCTTGGGTGCGTGCACTGACTGATCATACTGGAGGTTAGTATGCGCTTTCTAATTTTTGTTGCTAAACCGGTTTCATCGCCCCCCGGTTTTCATTTCAGGAGAAATATTATGGCCAAAAATACAAAACATACCGTAGAGCAATCTGCAGAATTAGCCCGCAAAATCTGGCTGGCTGGTGTTGGTGCCTATGGCAAAGCCTATAGTAATACTGTGGACGCTGTTGAACAGGCCACTCATGTCAGTTCAGAGTTATTCGATGATCTGGTTGAACGTGGTGAAAAAATCGAAGGAGACGTCCGCAAGTCCGTTTCTGCTAATGAGCGTATTGGCAAGGTTGTCGAAGCCGCTGGAAAATTTGGTGCATCACGCAAAGCAAAGTTCAGTGAGCGTGTCGGTGCCGTTCGTAAAGGCCTGGGCCTTGATCGCGGCGTGTTCACGATGGATGAAAAACTCGATGCCCTTACCGAGCAGGTTAGCGCTTTGAGCAAAGAGGTTGCAGCTATCAAAAAATCAGTAGCAAAACCGGCTGCTCGCAAGGCACCGGCTAAAAAGACTGCGCCAAAAAAAGCTGCCAGCAGCAAGACCGCGCCAAAAAAAGCCAAAGCGCCAAAGGCAGCAGCTCCTAAAACTGCCGATGCCAAGAAAGCTTAAATTTCAAGAGTCTAAATCTTGAAGGTCTATGAAGTAAAGCGAAGCTCGCAAGGGCTTCGCTTTTCATTTGGGTGCAGTGTTGGCATGTAATAAACGCTTCATTCCCTTTAGGGCTGCATGTCCATTTGCTCCCATATAAGGCACGCACAAGGTCATGATTTGAAATACGCTTTGGTGAATTGCGGTTTTTGCCGATACTGAATTATCTTCCAGATGTCGCAAATTTAGCCAATAAGTATAAATCAACAATATTTGCTCAACCAGATTATCCTTTAACAGATATTCGATGTGCAAAACACCAAGTTTTACCAGTTGATCAATATTATCATGAATGGTCCTGCGCTTGGCCATAAGCAGTCGCTTAAATCGCGGTACAAGAACTGGATATTTTGATAATATCCCGTCCAGATTACGATAAAAAAACCGAAAATCCCAAATTTCCTCCAGCACAATATATGATACAATCCACTGATCTTCGATGGATGTTAAGTCCTGGGGTGATGAGCGCAAAATTATCTGCATTTCTTGCTCAAACAGATCAAACAGCGCCGGAATAATCTCGTCCTTGCCCTTAAAGTGATAATATAAATTTCCAGGACTGATATCCAGATAATTAGCTATATCAACGGAGCTTACTGATGTTTCACCTTCTTCGTTCATCAGGGTAAGACTTGCAGCTAAAATGTGATCCTTGGTGTTCATTTATCTAGTTGGCTCAAGGCCTGCTCCAGATCAGCTATCAGATCGTCCGGATCCTCCAGACCAATGGAGAGGCGGATCAAAGGGCCCTGTGCCTGCCAGCTATCACAGGTTCTGACAGTTTGTGGATCACAGTGGATTGCCAGGCTTTCAAAGCCTCCCCATGAAAAACCCAGACCAAAAAGTTGCAGTGCATTCAAGAACGCAAGAACTTTTTGCTCGCAAACCGGTTGCAAGACCAAAGAAAATAACCCGGAAGCGCCTGTAAAGTCGCGCTTCCACAGCATATGGTCCGGGTGCGACGGCAAAGCAGGATGCAGAACCTGTGCAATGCAGGCATGTTTTTGCAGCCAATTGGCCACTTGTAAGGCGCTTTGCTGCTGGCGCTCAAGTCTGGTGCCCATGGTGCGCATTCCACGAAGAATGAGCCATGCATCATCGGGGGCAACAAAATTGCCACTGGCGCGGTCATATGATTTGAGCAGCTTTGTCGCTTTGGCTGATTTGGTTGCTATGGTGCCCATCAGCACATCGGCATGACCGCATGGATATTTGGTCGCTGCCTGTATGGAGAAGTCAACTCCAAATAAAAGTGGCTTGAAAAACCAGCCCGCTGCCCATGTATTATCAACCAAAGTCCATATATTATTAGCTTTGGCCAGCGCAACAATGGCCGGAATATCTGTTAGTTCCATGGTCAAAGAGCCAGGGGATTCCATAAATATGGCCCGTGTCTCTGGTTTGATTTGCTCGGCAATTCTGTCGCCGACTCTGGGGTTGAAATACTCTGTTTTTACCCCAAAACGTATCAAGTGTTCATCGCAGAACTTTCGGGTCGGGCCGTAAATATTATCGCTGACCAGAATATGATCGCCAGCAGAGCAGACAGACAGCAAAGGCAGGGTGCATGCACTTAAACCACTATGGGTCAGCACTACGGAACTGGCTTGTTCCAATTGGCAAAATGCTTCGCGCAAGGCATCGTGCACTACCATGCCTTGAGTGCCATAATGGCGATCTGGAGCAGTTCCATACAGATCCTCTGCCCGCTCAAACAAAAGAGTGGAGGCGCGATGAACCGGCGGGTTAACCGCCCCTTGCATGCCCGGCTCCTTGCGTCCGGCACGGATCATTTTGGTATGATCACTCATGAGCCTTCCCTATGCTTGCAACCAACCGGGAACCGGCAGACCTTTTTCACGCAAAAACATCGGATTAAAAAGTTTGGATGCATAGCGGTTCCCATAATCACAAAGCAAAGTAACAATAGTATGTCCGGGGCCAAGTTCTTTGGCCATGGCAATTGCGCCTGCAATGTTAATTCCGCTTGACCCACCCAGGCACAAGCCTTCTTCAGTAACCAGATTAAACAGGATGTTCAAAGCCTGTTCATCAGTGATCTGCCACGAATGATCAACCTCTACACCTTGCATGTTTTGGGTTATTCGTCCCTGACCAATGCCCTCGGTGATTGAATTTCCTTCTGCGCTTAATTCGCCTTTGGTGTACCAATTGTGCAATTTTGCTCCCATCGGATCAGCTAGGCCAATTTGTACTGATGGCCTGTGCTCCTTAAAAAATTGTGATACCCCGCCCAAAGTGCCGCCAGAACCTACTGCGCAAATAAACCCGTCCAGATTACCATTAGTCTGGGCCAATATTTCCGGGGCGGTGGTTTCATAATGAGCAAGACGATTATCTGTGTTGTCAAACTGATTGGCCCACCATGCTCCGTATCTGGAAGACGAGTTTAGCTTTTCAGCCAGATTTTTGGAATAATTGGCAAAGTGATCAGGATTTGTCGGAGGAACCGCTGGCACTTCAATCAGTTTGGCACCAAACAGGCGCACGGCCTGTTTTTTTTCTTCTGCCTGATTGTTCGGCATGACAATCACAACCGGATGTCCCAAAGCTGCGCCAACCATGGCCAGTCCAATACCAGTATTTCCCGCAGTTCCCTCTACAATGGTTCCACCTGGAGCTAATTCTTTAGATTTGCGGGCTTTCATTACCATGCCCAAGGCGGCGCGATCCTTAACCGATTGACCAGGATTCAAAAACTCAGCCTTAGCTAAAATTTCACAACCGGTTAGTTCAGATGCACGCGCCAGTTTTATCATGGGCGTGTTGCCAATCAGTTCGGTTACATTTGATTTTATGACGGTCATTGAGTTGTTTCCGGTGCCTTGTTTATCGGGCTGTCACGCAATTGTATTGCATCGCCAAAGGGCGGTGCCAATCGTCCTTCGACTTCAAACTTCTTCAATAGTGAATTTACCCGTTTTTGTGCATCTTTTGCGAGGTCAGCATAAAACAGATTAAATGGATCTGGTTTAAACCGTTTGCCCAAAGAAAATTTCTTTCGCAGGCTTTTGGAGCGTGGGAGATCCACCCAGAGCAGGCCCTCCTCGCATTGGGCGCTGGTTTGACCCGGCAGCGGTGCCGGCTCTGCTCCCCAGTCCAGTCCGGAAGCATTTGCACCGCCTAAGTGCAGGCGCCGGGGGGCAAAATCTAGTGATGCCGAACCTAAAACCGGATTTACACAAGCCAAAGCCCGGCCTTGAGTGTTTTGTAGCCGGCCTTTTTGATCCCAGACCATGCTGCGCTCGCGAAATCGGGTAATTTCCTTTTCCTGTCCGCTCTGAAAGGCAGTGTAGGTAACTACACACTGGGTGGATGTGGCGGTTTTGCAAACGGAAAGCCCACTAAGGCCATTTTGAAACAGATCAAGAGGAACGGCAAAATCAATAACATAGGCTACGGCCAGACGCTCGCGCAAATGAGCATCATCAAAACGATCCTGTAACAATCCCAAAACATGCAGGCCGCCTTGCTCTATACCTACCAGTATAATCGGGCCATCGCCTTTAATGCTGGCGCGGAATTTGTCGAATGCGGCCAGTACATCACCATAGGCCAGAGCTCTTGCTGCTCTGGCATCATGGCGGGTGGTAAGAAAGGAATATAGTGATGCAGCCCGGTATTTTGGCACAGTAACAGAACCAGCAGCACGAAATGGCCCGGCCCAATTAGGGATGGCAATACGCAATAGCCGGTCTGTGCTTTGTTCATTATTCAGATTTGTGTTCCAGTCTTTTCCGCCCCAGTAAATGGTGGGATGCACGATAAAAATATTGGTTTCGGATTCTGTACCATTATTATAGGGAGGTAAAACCCAGCTTGAGGCATCGTCATAATCGGGCGCAGCCGGTGGCTGATACGTCTGAAAAGGTATCCTTGGGTCAAGAAAAAAACGAAACAAATTATCTCGTCCGGCAAATGCAGATATGCCGATCAGGACAATCAGCACGATCATAACGTACAGGCCTATGCGTAACCATGAATATTGCTTCAACATGTTATCCCAATCGAATCTTGAGTATTAACAGCATAGAGCGCTGTAGCCTTGTGCTTCAAGCTATTGATTTCAACACTGCTCTTGTCAGAATCATCTGGATGAAAGAAAATGTCAAAAACCAAGGATGAAACCCATGTCGGAACCAGATGAATCTCAACCTCCAAAACGCGGATTGTGGCTTTGGCTTCGCAATAGTTTTCTTACCGGAATTGTAATTACTGCTCCGATTGGCGCTACTCTTTGGGTAGTGGTCAGCTTCGTTAATTTTGTTGACGGTTCTGTTTTACCGATAATTCCAGAGAAGTATAATCCAGAGACATATCTGCCTATTGAACTTCCCGGTCTGGGCCTGGTCATTGCAGTGGTCGGGCTTACCCTGCTGGGGGCTTTGACGGCGAACATATTTGGCCGCACCCTTATAGGGTTTGGTGAAAGCCTGCTGCGCAGGGTGCCGTTTGTCAGCAATCTCTACGAAGCAGTAAAGCAGATAATACACACCATTGTTTCAGGATCCGACAAGTCATTTCAGGATGCGGTTTTGATCCAATACCCGCGCGAGGGGTTGTGGGCCGTTGCATTTATAACTGCTGATGCCAAAGGGGAGTTGCAGGAATTGCTGCCTGATGATCGGGTGGCAGTCTTTGTGCCCACTACGCCAAATCCTACTTCCGGGTTTTTGCTGTATGAAAAGCGCGAGAATCTAAAAGACCTGGACATGAGCGTTGAAGACGCTGCAAAGCTGGTCATATCAGCAGGTCTGGTTTATCCAGACCCGGACAAAAATCCTTCAACCCGTAGTTAGAAGTTTTAGTGCCTGATCCTGCTCGAACAAATACAGCATGTTTTTTAGAATCTGCCCGCGTTCTGCACTAAGATCGGGGTCAGCTTGCACTTCCATCCTGGCCTGAATTCTGGCGAGTTCCAGCATTTCACCATCAATGGCAAGATCTGCAAATCTTGATCGCAACTGTCCCGATTGCCGGGTACCCAGCAAATCACCAAATCCGCGCAAGACAGCATCTTTTTCCGCTATTAAAAAACCGTCTTCAGTTTCGCGCATAATGGACAATCGCTCTTTGGCAATGGCTCCTAATGGAGCCTGATACAGTAAGATGCACGAAGACGGTTTATCAGAACGTCCAACTCTCCCGCGCAACTGGTGCAATTGGGCAAGGCCAAATCGCTCGGCATGTTCGATAACCATCACGGTGGCATCGGGCGCATCTATACCAACCTCTATTACCGTGGTTGCCACCAGCAGGGTTATGTCTCCATATCTAAACCTTCTGGACAGTTGTTCTTTTTCCTCTGATTTCATACGGCCATGAATTAGCCCGACTTTCGGGCCAAAGCGCGATGATAATTCTTCGTAACGCTGCTCGGCTGCCGCCAGATCAGATTT
>JALSYJ010000329.1:0-954 GCA_027071965.1 Robiginitomaculum sp.
TTTGCGGACTATATGACTTGCAAGAAACAGGAGGCTTTCCCGAGCTGTCAGAGGAACTGGTACGGGCCATAATGGAAGAGGCAGGCAAATTTACTGCATTGGAGCTGGCCCCCATCAATCGCGGCGGTGATTTACACGGGGCAACCTTGCAGGATGGAAATATTGCCACGGCTCCGGGTTTTCGCGAAGCCTATGACAAGTTTGTAACCGGTGGCTGGCAGGGGCTTTCATTTGATGAAGATAATGGCGGCATGGGCTTGCCCAATGTATTGGGAGTTGCATTTATGGAATTGATGCAGGCTGCCAATATGGCTTTTGGTCTGTGTCCGATGCTGACAATGGGTGCGATAGAGGTTTTAATTCAGGCAGGAAGCCCGGAACAAAAAGCAACATACCTGCCGAAATTGATAACTGGCGAGTGGACGGCCAGCATGAATTTGACCGAAAGTTCAGCTGGCTCAGATGTGGGTGCCTTGCGCACCTCGGCCGACCCGCAGGCAGATGGCTCATTTCTGTTAAGAGGGCAAAAAATATTCATTACCTGGGGCGAGCATGATTGCACTGAAAACATCATACATCTGGTGTTGGCGCGCACTGAGGGCGCACCCAAGGGCACCAAAGGACTTTCCTTGTTTCTTGTGCCAAAGTTTCTTCCGGATGATGCGGGAAACTTTACTGTTCGCAATGATGTTTTCGCCATTGGGCTGGAGCATAAGCTGGGCATTCATGGCAGTCCCACATGTGTGATGGAATATGGCGGCAGCACCGGGGCCAAAGGCTGGCTGATCGGTGAGGAAATGCGCGGCATGGCCATGATGTTTATCATGATGAATTCCGCCCGCTTAAATGTTGGCGCGCAAGGGGTGGGTATTGGTGAGCGGGCCTGGCAACAGGCATTTGCCTATGCCAATGAGCGAAAACAGGGCCGGGCTGAAACCACGGAGCAAATTCCGG
>JALSYJ010000329.1:964-2963 GCA_027071965.1 Robiginitomaculum sp.
GATGTGCGGCGAATGCTGGTACAGGGTAAGGCCAGACTGGCCGCGGCCCGGGCCATTGTTTATGCGTGCGGGTTTGCCGCTGATATGGCAGTTCACGGCACTGATGAGAACATTCGTGCTAAAGCCCGCCGCCGCGAAGACTTGCTGACCCCTTTGGCCAAGTCATATGGCTCGCAAACCGGTGTGCAAATTGCCTCAATGGGCGTGCAGGTGCATGGTGGAATGGGCTATATTGAAGAAACCGGCGCTGCACAGCATTTCCGTGATGCGCGGATCACCCCCATCTACGAAGGAACCAATGGCATTCAGGCGATAGATCTGGCCGGGCGTAAACTCTCTATGCAAGATGGATTGCTGTTTGAAGAAATTCTTGATGAAATCAAAGCCTGTATTGCTGGGTGTCAGCAAAATAAAGATGAGCGTTTGCAGCAAGCGGGCAAAAACCTGTCCTTGGCGGCAGATGCCATGGAACAAGCGGTTAGCTGGCTTTTGGATCCTGCGCAAAGCAAACAGGATGTATTAAGCGCTGCCAATGCCTTTCAGGACATGTGCGCAATTACCATCGGCGGATTTTATCTGATCAAAGGGGCGCTGGCGGCGCAGGAAATGCTAAAGCGCGGAGCTGGTGACAAGGCCTATTATCAGGGGCGGGTTGATCTTGCTGTGATATTTGCATCTTCTGATTTTGCACTTGCTGCTGCGCGCATTAGTGAAATTCGCGCCGGAGCCGATTGTCTTTATGCTTTGGGGGCTGAAGAGCTTAATCCATGAACTTTTATCAAAAACATATCCTGCCAAAGGTGATCAATTTTGCCTGTTCCACCGGGCAAATGAAAAAGGTGCGGGCCAGAACCATACCCATGGCCAGCGGCGAAGTATTGGAAATCGGCTTTGGCTCAGGATTGAACTTGCCATTTTACCAGGCAGGAAACGTAAAACGGTTTGTGGCGGTGGAGCCTGATCCTGGAATGCGCAAATTGGCTGCAAAACGGATGGTCGAAGCAGACTTTGATTGTGAAGTATTGGGGCTTAAGGCTGAAACCATACCTTTGGATGATGGTTGCATGGATACGGTGGTGGTGACGTTTTCCTTGTGTTCGATTGCAGATACTGCACAGGCCATGGCCGAAATACGCCGGGTGATCAAGCCTGACGGCAGGCTGATTTTTGCGGAGCATGGACTGGCACCCGATGAGCGAATTGCTAAATGGCAGCGTCGTATTGAGCCGTTCTGGAAGCCTGTTGGTGGTGGTTGCCATTTAACCCGCAAGCCTGTGGAAATAATTGCAGGAGCAGGGTTTTCCCCTGAGCAGGTCGAGGCTGATTATTTACCCAAAATACCAAAATTCTCCGGTTATGTAAGTTTTGGTCATGCTCGTCCGGCATGAATTTTTCTTGTAACCGGGGCAACTTACGGTCAGTGTTATTAAAACGTATACAAGGGTAATATCACCAGTGAACGAACATCCAGATGAGATAATAACAAGTGGCAGCTCAGATGAATCTTCAGGTTTTTGGGCCGGGTTTTTTAGCTGGGGCGCTTTTCTTGCCAGTGTGCTTGGCGTGTATCTGGCGATTGCCAGCCTTGGTTTTATCCTGTTCTTTGTTCCTTCTGAAAGCATGCAGCCAGGATTACAGGTTGGGGACAGGTTTGTGGTTTCCAAATGGTCATATGGCTGGTCACGATACTCACTCCCCTTTGGAATTGGACGGGTTTTGCCTAAAACCGGTGGGCGGGTGTTTTTACAATACCCAAAGCGTGGCGATGTAGTAGTGTTCGCCAATCCAAAAGATGGTGTGGTAATGGTAAAGCGGGTAATTGGCCTACCCGGTGATACCATTGAAACCAAAGCCGGGCGTTTATACCTGAACGGTGAGCAGGTAGAGCGGACATTTTTGAATCTGGTGCGATACCGCGACCGGTTTGGCCATATTCAAAACGTGCAGGAATACGAAGAAAGAATAGGAAAACAGCGCAAACGGGCACATCGTATTTATG
>JALSYJ010000329.1:2973-6848 GCA_027071965.1 Robiginitomaculum sp.
GTCTTCTGATAACTCCGGCCCGTTTATTGTGCGCGATGATCATATTTTTGTAATGGGTGATAATCGCGATAATTCCAATGATAGCCGATCACCAATCGGGCCCGGGCAGGTGCCGGTGGAAAACCTGATCGGCAAGGCGCAAATGGTGCTGTTTACCTTTGCCAGTTGCCAGCAGGAAATAGGGCTGCAATGCCCGTCCCCGCAATTATGGAAATTAATGTAGGAAACGATATGCAAAAATCATTAACCGGCAAAACTGTATTTATCTCCGGAGGAAGTCGTGGAATTGGCCTGGCAATTGGGCTGCAATGCGCCAAGGCCGGGGCAAATATTGTGCTTGCTGCCAAATCTGCTGAGCCGCATCCATCATTACCGGGAACTATTTACACGGCTGCCAAAGAGGTGGAGGCCACCGGCGCAAAAGTTTTGCCGCTGGTTTGTGACATCCGTTTTGAAGAACAGGTAGAAACAGCAGTTAAACAGGCTGTGGCGCATTTTGGCGGTATCGACATATTGGTAAATAATGCGTCGGCTATTTTTCCCAAAGGGGTATTGGAAACTCCGATGAAGCGTTTTGATTTAATGCATCAGGTCAATACCAGAGGCACTTATCTGGTTTCGCAGAAATGTTTGCCGCATTTGCTGGCAGCAGATAATCCGCACGTTTTGAATTTATCACCACCTTTGGATATGGCGCAAAAGTGGTTTGCCCCACATACGGCATATTCCATGGCCAAGTTTGGTATGAGTCTTTGTGTGTTGGGCATGAGCGGTGAATTTGCAGAAGCAGGAATTGCGTTTAATGCCTTATGGCCCAGAACCGCCATTGCCACCGCTGCCATTGCCAATGTGCTGGCCTCAGAAGAAGCCATGAATATGTGTCGAAGTCCGCAGATAATGGCTGATGCTGCTGTGCTGATCTTTCAAAAGCCAGCTCGCGAATTTACCGGCAACTTCCTGATTGATGATACATTTTTGTCTGAACACGGAATAACAGATTTTGACCGTTATAAGATGGATCCGGAACAGCCACTGTTACCAGACTTCTTCGTACCCGATGAAGGCTACCCACCGCCGCCGGGAGTTGCAGTGTTAAGTCTGGATGCTGGTGAATAATCCAGCGCCGATGAAAACCACTGTCTACACCCATAAAGATGCCTTTGAGCATAAGGTTCCGCAGCAACATGCCGAGCAGCCCGAACGACTGCATGCAGTGCTTGATGGTCTGCATGATAAGGCTTTGACCTTTAAGTCGGCACCTTTGGCAGCGCGCGAGGATTTGCTGCGTGTTCACACTTCTGCCTATCTTGACCGGCTTTTGGCAATGGAGGTGGGCAGTGATGAAATTGTGGCGCTGGATGCGGATACATTCTTGTCAAAAGGTTCAATTACCGCTGCCTTGCGTGGTGCAGGTTCGGCCTGTCTTGCGGTGGATGAGGTGTTGACGCAAAAAACCGAAGCGGCATTTTGTGCAATGCGTCCACCGGGGCACCACGCACGACCTGATATTGCCATGGGGTTTTGTATTTTTTCAAACGTAGCAATAGCAGCACGCCGGGCGCTGGACGAACATGGCTTGCAAAGAATAGCCGTGATTGATTTTGATGTGCATCATGGCAATGGCACGCAAGAAGCCTTGTGGGACATTCCCGGCTGCCTGTTTGTTTCCTTGCATCAGCAAGATCATTATCCTGGCACCGGACACGCCAATGAAACCGGCGGGATCGGCGAGGTGCTGAATCTGCCAATGGCTGCTGGAACCAGTGCCAGTCAATGGATGCAGGTATTTACAGAACAGGCTCTTGTCCGGGTTGCCGCGCACAGGCCAGAGCTGATTTTAGTTTCGGCAGGGTTTGACGCGCATCATAATGACCCGCTTGGCGGGTTTAATCTGCAGGCTGATGACTTTGGATATTTAGGTTCACTTTTAGGCAATATGGCCCGGAAACATACTAATTCACAGCTTGTGTCGGTGTTAGAGGGCGGTTACCAATTGCCTGCGCTTTGCCTTTCGTCATCAAACTTTGTTGATGGACTGTTACAGAGCTAAGCCGGATGGGATGGACGAGGGGAAAGCGGGCGTAGAATGACAAGGGTAATAAAATCTCTACCACTAAATACGGCTGCGCCTGGCACAGCAGTTGGCAGGTTGGTATTGGCTCGTCATGGCAGGCCGGCACTGGATCGCTCAAAATGGATTTCTGCAAAAGGCTATGACAGATGGTGGCGGGCGTATGAGGCTGGCGGGCTTGATCCTGCTACTGTCCCCCCGCAGGTCTTGCTGGACATTGCCGGCAATAGCCACCGGATATTATCCAGCACCAGATTGCGGGCTGTTGAAACCGCTTTGGCGCTTACAGACCTTGAAAATATCGTACAGGATGAAGTGTTTGTGGAGGCTGCATTGCCGGCACCACCAATTCCTTTGATCAGGCTTTTGCCTTCGTTTTGGGATATTATCTCCAGAGGACTGTGGTGGCTGGGCATGGCCAGAGGCGAGGAAAGCCGCAAGGCAGCCGAGACTAGAGCCTATCTTGCGGTTACCGAACTGGAGAAATATGCTAATAATGGTGAAGATGTACTATTGTGCGCCCATGGCTGGTTCAATCGCATGATGCGTCCGGTATTGCAGGCACGGGGGTGGGATTGCGTATTTGATGGCCGTGATGATTATTGGGCATTTAGAGTTTACGAAAAGCGCTTCTAGGCTTCAGACTCATACAAATGGTTTAATTTCATGCTTTTAGGAAATATTGAATGGAAGAAAGACAGTACAGCAAAGGGTTTTGTCCTTTGCGAGGCTGGCTTTCGACAGGCAGTGCTTCTTAAAAGCACCTTACAAGGCGAGGTGTGTCTTCGCTTAAAAGACGTCAAAAGGCTTTGAAAATACACCATATTTCCTTCAGCCTTTTTCCTGTTTAATCATAAAACCTACTCCTCGTGAAATCAATCATATGAATGAGTCTGGAGCCTAGGCAAGTGACCTGTGGCCGGGTAGAGTAATATCAAATCACCATGTGTTTTGTGTCCAAAGGAAAACAATTGTGCCGGAAACAACCGATATAAGCAAAATGAGCTTTGAAACCGCCTTGGCTGAGCTGGAGAAAATTGTCAGCGAACTGGAAAGCGGCAATGTGGCGCTGGAGCAATCCATTGCGCTTTATGAGCGAGGCGATGCCTTGCGCGCGCATTGTGATGCCCGTCTAAAAGAGGCTCAGTTAAAAGTGGAAAAGATTGTGCTTGGCGGTGATGGTTCTTTGGCTGCTGAATCTGCGGATCTGGATTAGGGCCTGTTATGGAATCAAACATCACTTTTGCTGAAAGACTCGAAGCGATAGGCGATAAGGTAACCTTGGCGCTTGACGGCATGATTCCTAGGGTGACAGGCCCCGAAAGTGAGCTTTTTTCCGCCATGCGTTATGCAGCTCTTGGTGGCGGAAAGCGTTTGCGTCCCTTGTTTGTAATTGAGGCTGGCGCATTATTTGATGTTCCGCTCAAAAACCTGATTCGGGTGGCTGCGGCAGTGGAGTGTATTCATACCTATTCGCTGATCCATGATGATCTGCCGTGTATGGATGATGATGATATGCGCCGGGGACAGCCCACGGTTCACAAGGCGTATTCCGAAGAAATCGCTGTATTGGCCGGGGATGCCCTGCAAACTCTGGCCTTTGAAATACTGGCTCATGAAGAAACTCATTCGCAACCCCGCATTCGGGTAATGCTATTGGAGCGACTGGCCAAAGCGGCAGGAGCGCAAGGCATGGTCGGCGGGCAGGCCATGGATATGGCGGCCAGTGGCAAGCAAATGGAAATGGCCCTGATCGCCAGAATGCAGCGCATGAAAACCGGAGCCCTGATCCAGTTTTCCGTAG
>JALSYJ010000330.1 GCA_027071965.1 Robiginitomaculum sp.
GCCAGCCAATAGGGAATTGCAGGGCAATCACGCCAATGGCTCCCACAAAAACCAGCCGCAAGGCTGCCGTTTCTCCAATTCCGCTGCGCAAAGCCCAAACCGGAGTAAAATGCATGGCGGCGGTTTCAATGGCTCCGAATGCCAAAGCGGCCATCATAATCCGGGGTGAACGAACAAAGAATGACAGCAAAACCACAGGCGAAGCTGTGCTTGAATCGGGAGGTACCAATTGCGGGCCAGGGGCCAGCAATGGTATCACTCCGGCAGCGCAAATAACGGCTCCGGCGATAAATGGAGCCCATCCTGAAATACCCAAAAATGCTACCAGCAGCCCTCCGGCACCAAACCCCGCAGCCAGAGAAACCGAATATATGCTAAGCATTCTTGAACGAATATGTTCTGGTGCCAACTGATTGATCCAGCTCTCACTGGCAACAAACAATATGGTTATGGCAAATCCTGACATAAACCGCATCAGTAACCACAGGGGAACTGAAGGCACCAGTTTATAGAAAATAAAACTAAACGAGGTTAGCAACAGGCTGAATATAAGAACCTGGCGAGCTGGCAGTCTGGACAGGATCATTGGTGCAAATGGCGCTGCTATTACAGTGGAAATAGCAGCAGCAAAAGCATTGGCTCCGATAATAAACCCTGACCCGGTCATTACCTCCAGATTCATGGCAAGCAATGGCAGGCCCAGTCCAAATGACACCCCGACTATCGCCACACATGAAATAGCCGCAGTAATGGATAGTTTCCAGTTATCGGTATGAGGGGGTGCTTCTTGCATTGGCTTGTCCGTTTATGAGATTCGCCAGTATCGTGTATTGCCTTTTAGCAAAAGCAGGAAAAACAAGCTGGGGGAAGTTTATGGCAAGTGGTGATGTTTACGCCACGTTCAGGTTAATTCTTTGTACCCATAGGTGCATTAATATAATAAAGCAACTTTACCGATTGGAAACCAAGTCGTGTTTAACTATAACCATCGGGGGTGTTTTCATTGGGGTATATCATGAAGCAACTCGATCAAATGTGTGCCAAAATATCAAGGGCAGCAGATGCGCATTCAGTAATTGCAATAACTGATGCTGTGGGGAAAATAATCCATATAAACAAGAATTTTGAAGTCTTATCAGGATACTCTAAAGAGGAATTGATAGGTCAAACCCACAAACTGGTCAATTCCGGTCATCATTCCAAGGCATTTTTTTCGCATATGTGGAAGCGGATCAAATCAGGTAAAATATGGCGTGGACAGATCTGTAATCGCGACAAGAACGGAGCCTTGTACTGGGTTGATACCACAATCCATCCTATTCTTGACGAAAGAGGTATTATTTCGCAATTCGTCAGCATTCGCACCGATATTTCAAAAGTAGTTTTTGATCGCAATATGCAACGGCAGTTTCGTGAGAATGCGGAAATACTGAACCAATTGTCAGAGCTAAACATCCCGGAATTTTCATTGGAAAAAGTATTGGAAAAATCCCTGTCTCTTCTGTTGGATTTGCGCTGGTTGCGTACCTTGAAGAAAGGCGGGATATTTTTGTTGGATGCCTCGCTCAATTGTTATGAGGGTGTCGCAAGCTACAATATGAGCGTTGAGGAACATAGTTATTGGGAGAAAAAGATATCCGGGCCAGGTCTGGATATTGAACATGGTGAACAAGCCATCGGCTTGATTGATCTAGATCTACCGAAAGGCTTTTGTATTCCAATCAGAGGCAGCGGAGTAAAGGTCGGGGTATTAGTTATATATCTAGAGGAAGGCGTTCTTTTTGAGACTCACCATGAGTCATTTCTTGATAATTTTTGCCATACTTTGGGATTGATTGTTGAGAATCGCCAACAAAGAAAGCATATGCAAATTTCCTATGTGGAAGCCATAAGGATGAAACAGTTGGCTGATATGGCTCGCCGGGAAGCTGAGCATGCAGCAGAGGCAAAAAGCCTGTTTATGGCCAGTATGAGCCATGAAATCCGTACACCAATGAACGGAGTTCTGGGCATGTTAGGCCTATTGAAAAGCGAAGACCTGAGTGAGGAACAAAGGGAATTTGTAGATATTGCCAGTGGCTCTGCTAAATCGTTGATGGCCATCATCAATGATATATTGGATTTTTCCAAATACGAGACTGAAGGCTTTTCACTGGAACAGCGTCCCATTGATATTGTTGAAGAATGCAAAAGGGTTATTCGGCCATTGCAAGAGGCAGCAAGAGCCAAGCTTTTGGAATTGAAAGTAGACTTTTCCGACAATCTGCCAAAAAACATTGTGGGCGACGCGACCCGTTTGGGGCAGGTGATTACCAACCTTTTGTCAAATGCCATTAAATTTACCGAGACCGGGGAGGTGCGCTTGTGTGTCACCAAAGAGACATCTGCCGGGAATAATATGTTGGTGATTACTGTCGCTGATACAGGTATTGGCATGGATAAGAGTGCACAGGCCACAGTATTTGACCGCTTCAGTCAGGCAGATAGCTCAATCAATCGCCAGTTCGGAGGTACCGGGCTGGGGCTGGCCATCGTGAAGCAGCTTGCCGAGGCCATGGGCGGAAAGATAACCTTAAAAAGCTTTCCGGGTACGGGAAGCAAGTTTCGTTTTTGCATTCCCTTGCAAGAGGCAGAAGCAAGCTCTTTGGTTGAGGAAGAACAAGACCTGCTGCCACAGGAGCCGTTAAATATTCTGGTGGCTGAAGACAATCATGCTAATCAGCTATTGCTTACAAAAATTCTGGAAGCCGCCGGGCACCAGATCACACTTGTCGAAAATGGCAGACAGGCCGTGGATACTGTTGCGGCTGGTGATTTTGATGTGGTGTTAATGGATGTTCAAATGCCGGTATTGGATGGTTTGGCCGCCAGCAGGGAAATCCGTTCGCTATCAGGTATAAACAGGGATATTCCAATTATTGCAGTAACGGCTGATGTGATTCCGTCCCAGATAGTAAAAATTTTAGATTCAGGGATCGATGACCATGTGGGAAAACCAATAAACCCGGCGCAATTGTTTGAAGCTCTGGCCAATATATCAAAAAAAGAGGTTATCGCGCTCCCGTCGCAGGCCAAAGCATAGGTTTGGTCCCTGACCCTAGCTTAAATCCCGGGATTTCTGTTCTATTTTTGCAAGATTGCGAGCCGCCCGGATACGGCGGCGGATAGTCATGAGGATCATTGTGCCAAGTATGGCGATACTGACCCCGTAACATATTAAAACAAATGAGCTGTTTTTTCCAAAATCAAAAATATCAGGCATCAGGGTTTCCTTTTGACTGAGCGCTGGCCTTTGATGCAACGCGCCCCGATGCTCTTTGCACAAGAGCATAAGCCCGTCGTTCGTCCAGTTCACTTTGCATTTGCTGTAATACCAGCCAGCCAAACAGGCAGGCATATCCTGCTATGGACATATAAAGCGGCCATGACATCGAAGCGTCTATGGCCGGCCCGCCAGCACGAAGCAGGGAGGCTGGTTGGTGCAGGCTTGACCACCAATCCACCGAAAATTTTATTATAGGTAAGTTTATAGCGCCAATCATTGCTGTTATTGCGGCAATTCTGGTGCTGGCCACTTCATCGCGAATTGCGCTGCGAATAGCAATATAACCAAGAAACAGAAATAACATAATCAGGGTCGAGGTCAGCCGCGCATCCCATACCCAATAGGCCCCCCACATTGGTTTTCCCCACAAGGCACCTGTAAACAACCCCAGGAAGGTAAGCGCAGCACCAACAGGGGCTGCGGCTTTGGCTGCGGTGTCAGCCAGTGAGTGACGCCAGACAAAGCTTACAAAACTGGCTCCTGCCAGAAAGGCATAGGCCAAAGAGGCCACAATAACCGCAGGAACATGCACATAAATAATCCTGAAGGTGTCGCCTTGTTGATAGTCTGGAGGCACAAAGAACAGCCCCATTGCCCATGCCGGTACAATCAATAACAGCGCACCAATGCCCAAAACCGGAACCAGTATGCGGCAAAGGTTTTGAAATCGGACAGGATTGGCAAAATATGAAAACATTTGTGAGTCTGATCCTTTATTCCAAGTGCACCTTAAGCGCCAATGTTGCAATCACAGGGGCTATAACCATGGCGCCAAGGGAAATTGCACCGAGTATTTTTAATTCTGAACTGGCAATATCTGCTATTTGTACAGCGCCTACTCCAAAAATCAAAGGGGCTGCGAGCAGGGGGCCGGAAATCAGCACAATAAGTAATCCGGAACCGCGTAAATTGGCAGTAAGCGCAGAAACCATACCGCCCATAAACACCAGCGCCGGCCCACCGATAGCAAGTGAGATAAATGTCAAGGCTAGTACGGAAACTGGCGCGCCCAGCATCAGCGCCGCTAAAGGAGACAGTATCAAGATCGGGGTAAACACCACTAACCAGTGGGAAATAAATTTTCCAATGGAAAATTCCACCAGTGATTGACCATCTACAAACCAGCACTCCAGCGTACCATCATGTAAGTCTTCGGCAAACAGGCGGTCAAGCGATAGCTGACTGGCCAGACTTGCGGCAAGCCAGACCAAAGCTGGTGCCAGATTTGCTCTGAATTCCTGCTCCGGGCCGAGCGCAAAAGCAGCCAGTACCGTAAATAGAATGAAAAAAACAGATCCTTGCGCCCAGCTTCCGCCGGATCTGCTTGCTTTACGTATTTCGCGCCCAATCAATCCTGTTATTGCCGGGGTCATGGTGCGTTGTCCTGATGTAATTGAATAAAACTGGTAGGAGCACCAGGGTGTAATGGCTCATGAGAAGCAATTATGGCGCTTCCGCCGTTTTTGGTATGTTCCACGAGCAGTCCTTCAATTAGTTGCCGTCCTTTTCTGTCAAGATTGGCGCTTGGTTCGTCAAGTATCCATACGGGCCAGTTTCCCAATAACAGCTTGGCCAGATTCAGGCGTCTGAATTGTCCGGCGGAAAGGCTTCTGGCTGTCTGGTTTTTGAAATCAGAAAGCCCAACCCTGTCAATTGTCTGTGAAATCTGAACATGGCTTTTGAATATTTTTTGCCAAAATACCAGGTTTTCTTCTACGGTTAATTCAAGGCTTAATCCGTTTTTATGTCCCATCCAGCCAATAGCTCCATGGGCGGGGCCGTTTATCCACGGATTATTTGCCAGCCTGTAACGTATTTTGCCTGAGTAAAAATTCGAAAATCCGGCAAGAATTCTTAACAGGCTGGTTTTGCCAGACCCGTTTCCACCTCGAATCATCAGCACTTCGCCAAAGGACAGGCTCAGGTTTACTCCGCTGAAAACCGGTACTGAGCCACGGGAAAATTCCAGATTATCCGTACTGATGCAATAGGGAGGAAAAGAGTTGTTTTTTGGCATAAATTAGCGCCACCAGAACATTTCGCAGGGTCATTCTTTGAAACCGGATCAGTAGGCATGTCAATCTAAAATGGTGTGCGGCATCTTGTAAAGTTGCACTGATCGGGATTGTGTGATTGGCCACAGATCATGTATAACCATACCATGACAAGGTGTGATTTTGCGCCAGTTTTATTAGATCAGGTGAACTTATATGAAACCGCAGCGAAGAAACCAGCGATTAACAGTATTGGCTGTGGGGCTGGTTGCTCTGGTCGGAGCGTTGGCATTGGCTTCAATCGGTCTTAAAGACAGTATTTCTTATTTTTATGCGCCCACCGAACTGGTTTCATCACCACCAGATCCTGGAAAAAAAATCCGTTTGGGGGGGATGGTCTTGGCCGGCTCCATTGAGCGTCTTGATGGATACAAGGTGGTGTTTACGGTTTCAGATTATGAAAACAGCGTAGTGGTTAATTTTGATGGCATCTTGCCTGATTTGTTTCGGGAGGGGCAAGGTGTGGTTGCTGAAGGCGTTTTGAACGACAATGGTCAGTTTATTGCCAGCAGGGTTCTGGCTAAGCATGATGAAAAATATATGCCGCCGGAAGTCGCCGATTCCTTGAAAAAATAATCACTTTATAGTAAACTTTAACCTGATGTGTGGCGGCAAAGGCACAGGCGTGGCATTTTCAAAGAAACTCGACTTTTTTAATGATTTTCGCTGGTAAAAGCTGAAGGCTTACTGTAGGTTTTGGACGAGCTTGTGTGTTTTTGCGAAATGGTTCGCCAAAGGTTTTATCAGGCTGTCTTGTTCAGGTTTCAGGTTTGGGACTGTTTTATAAACTTATGTCGAGGAATATCTCGGGAGGGGAAGTATGAGAAAAACTTTATTGTCAGCCGTAGCAGTTGCTGCTTTGGTTACACTGCCGGGAGTCGCCCTAGCCGGTGAAAATGGCTGGTATGCTCGTGCCGGTGTTGGTATTGGTACGCTGGAAGACATGGATTTTTCTGTTGCACTGATTGGTGTGGCTAATTCTGAAAGTTCAATCCGCCCTACAGTTGGTTTTGGTAAGCATCTGGATAATGGCTGGCGGTTGGATTTTGATTTAACCCAGCGCTATAATGATACTGGATCTGTTGGAAATTATGATTATGGATCCACGGATTTTCAATCATGGTCGGGCATGGTCAATATCATCAAGGATTTTGATGTAGGAAGTCCAATCAAGCCGTATATCGGTATTGGTGCAGGTATTGCTCAGGTGACATTGTCAGCTGCCGGTTATCAAAATGGTTTGCCAACAGACCCTTATACAAGTCTTCGTGATCGCAATACAGGATTTGCCTGGAACGGTCTTGTTGGTTTGGGAATGGACGTTTCTGATCGCTGGGCGCTGGATCTTGGTTATCGCTATTTTCAGGGCGGGGATCAAAGTTTTTCATCGCCAACCAGGGCAATAGAAACCGGTAATTATCAGTCTCATGATGTGTTTGCGCAATTGCGCTACAGCTTTTGTGCGACGC